>JANZKA010000002.1 GCA_025060975.1 Candidatus Culexarchaeum nevadense | reverse complement strand
ATACAAGATTTGGGGAGGGAGGGGTATAGGAAATATGGGGTGCCAGTATCTGGAGCATTGGATAAAGAATCATTCATAATTGCAAATATGATCGTTGGAAACGACGTCAATGATGCATGTATAGAAATATTTCAAAGTAGCTTTGAAGCTACAGCTTTACAAGACATTATAATCTCGATATGTGGAGCTAGAGTTTATGGGGAAATAGATGGAGAACCCATAGAGAATTGTAGAGCAATACCAGTTAGGAAGGGTTGCAAAATCACAGTTAATGGATTGAAGGATGGTATGGTTGCATATATGGCAGTAGCGGGAGGAATAAATGAACCAATAATTCTTGGAAGCAGATCACATTACACTACAGCTGGAATTGGCAGAAGTTTATGTGAAAACTCAATAATAACAATTGCGAAGAATAGGTTTAATGAGTTAATAGATGTATGTCCATCCATGAATATCGATTGGAAAAGAGAGATTAGATATGAATTTAGGGTGATAATTGGACCTCATACTAAATATTTCACAGAAGATATGATAAATGAATTCTTAAATATGAAGTTCACGGTGACAAGCAACTTGAATAGGATGGGATATAGATTGGAAAAGGAGGAGGGAGCTAAACTTAAAGGTGTTGGAAGACTTTTAAGCTGTGGAACAATTCCCGGAGCCATACAAGTTCCAGGAGATGGAAACCCAATAGTTTTAATGGCAGATGCACAGACCACTGGAGGATACGCCATAATTGGAAAGATTATTTCACCAGACTTATACGCATTCTCACAAGTTGAACCAGGGAGGAAAGTGAATTTCAAACAGATTAGCTTAAGCGAAGCGCTGAAGATACTGGATGAAAGAATGAAGATGTATGATTATTTGAGAAAGAAAATACAGGAGAGTATGCAAGAATTTAAGGGGAAATATAGGCATTGGATTGTGAAGTTTCAAGGAAAGGTATATGATTGTTGGATTAAGACGTGAAGCATCCCCTTTCTATGTGGAATAGATTTACTTCCTACTTCTCAAATTCATTAGTATTTCCTTCGCTTTATCAATTCTTATCGTTTGAAGTCTAACCATCTCAGAAGCCACCTTATCTATCTCATCACCAACAGCTCCAGCCATTATAGCTATGTTCCTAGCATGAAGCTTCATGTGACCACGCTGAATACCTTCTGATGCGAGAGCTCTTAAAGCTGCGAAATTCTGTGCAAGACCAACAGCACCCATAATTTCAGCAAGCTCAGATGCTGATTTAACACCTAAAATCTTTAGCGATATCTTTGCCAATGGATTACTTCTAGTAGCTCCACCCACTATTCCAACAGCCATTGGCATTTCTAACCAACCAATTAAATCTCCATTCTCATCCATTTCCCAGACTGATAACGGCTTATATATACCACTCCTACAAGCATATGCGTGTGCTCCAGCCTCCAAAGCTCTAGTATCATTACCAGTTGCAAGGGCTACAGCCACTATACCATTCATAATACCCTTATTATGAGTTGCAGCTCTATATGGATCTGAAGCTGCAAAATGATATGCATAGATTATGCCTTCAACCAAGTCTTCGCCAATAACATCCTTTGGGATTCTGCAATAAGCTCTAACTATACGTCTATCAGCCAAATTGGATATTATCCTCAGATATACTTTGCCACCAGTAATCTTTTCAATATATGGAGCTACAGCTTCAGCCATAGTGTTAACGGCATTGGCACCCATAGCATCCCTAACATCCACCAATAAGTGAACTATTACCATTGGACCTATGGGGGACTGTATGATTCTGACCTCCAAATCCTTTGCGCCACCACCAAGACCCACTAAAATTGGATCCTTCTCATTGGCTAATTTTAGAATTTCATCCTTACGTGACAATATTTGAAACATAGCCTTATATGGAGATACCACATTAACCAACTGGATTTGACCAATCATTATTGGTTGAGTACTACTTGTAAATATCCCACCACCATCACGCATAATCCTCGCAGCATTACTTGCAGCTGCAACCACAGATGGCTCCTCAATTACCATTGGTATAATGTAATCTCTACCATTAATTAGGAAGTTCACTGCAATTCCAAATGGAAGCTCAAAGGTTCCAATAACATTCTCAATCATCTTATCAGCCAAATCCACAGACAATCTACCACACTTAGAGATCAAAGCAACCTCATCATCAGTCAAATCAGCGAAATCCTTAACAAACTGTAACCTCTCACTAATAGACATCTTATAGAAACCTGGAACTCTTGAACTTTTAACCAAAATCAACACCCCATAGAAGGTATGAAGACTTATAGCATTAAAGGTTTTCCAAAAGGAAAATAGCATTAAATACTGAAGAACAATACTATATGAGATGAGGGTTAGAGGTATGGAGATAGCCGTATGCATAAAACAAGCATTAGATGTATCTCAACTAAAAATGGATCCAAAAACCCTTGAACCATTAATACATGTAACACCAATGAAAATGAGCGATATAGATAGAAATGCATTAGAAGAAGCTCTAAGAATAAGAGAGAAACACGGTGGAAAAGTAACTGCAATAAGTGTTGGAGGAGATAAAGCTAAGGAAGTTTTAAGGGAAGCTATAGCCATGGGTGCAGACGACGCCATACACATATTAAACGATATTGGCGAAGTCGATGAACATGTAATTTCAGAAGCGCTAGCTGAAATTTTGAAGATGAAAGGACCATTCCAAATAATACTTTGCGGTGAAATGTCCATAGACAAATATACAGCACAAGTAGGGGTTAGAGTTGCTGAGAAACTTGGAATACCATGCATAACATATGCTAGGAGCATAAGTATAGAGGGGGAAGAAGTTATAGCTGAGAGAGATCTGGAAGATAGAATTGAAATGGTCAAAGCTAAAATGCCAACACTAATAACGGTGACTAGAGAAATAAACACACCAAGACTACCACAATTAATAGCCATACTGAGAGCCGCAAAGAAACCCATAGAAACATTAAATCTAAGCCAATTAAAAGTAGACCTTAAATCAAAACTTAAGACTTTAAGTGTAAAGGGAATTGAAGTTAAGAGGAAAGGGGTATTAATAAAAGATCTTCCAGTAGATAAAGCTGTGGACGAGTTACTTAACAACCTAATTAGAGAGGGAGTTATAAAGAGGTGAAGAATATGCATGTAACAATATTCTCAGAAAACCCTGAAGCACTAATAGAAATATCCACAAAACTAAGGGAAACCTTACCAAGCAATCTAAAAATATATGGAATAACAAAAGTTGAAGTAAGAAGCCCAGGAGATTACGGTATAGACAAACTACACATAATAAAGGATTTAAGGAACATTTATGAAGCTGAGGCAATCATAGAAAAGGTCGCCAAAGAATCATATTCAAAACTGATAATCCTCGAATCAAACAAGAATAATAGGGAGATAGCTGCAAGAATAGCTGCAAAACTTAATGCAGGATACATAGCAGACTGCATAGATTTAAAATTAGATGCCGATGGAAGTATAATAGCTAGTAGGATGATTTACGCTTCTAAAGCCATTGAAACCATAAAATCAATATCAGATGTAACAGTCATGACTATGCCTAGAAGAATCACAGAACCTAAAGCCCAATGGAAAGTGGGATGTGAAATAGTCTATGAAGACCCACCTAAAGTCGAAGCTAAAACGACAATAATTGATGTAAAAAGGAAGGAACTAAGTGCAATACCACTAGAAGCTGCTGAAGTCATAGTGTCTGTGGGTAGAGGATTTAAGAGAAAGGAAGATTGCAAAATGGCTGAAGAACTAGCGAAAATACTTGGTGGAGTTACAGCATGTAGTAGACCAATAGCAGCAGATTTAAAATGGTTTAACGAGTGGATCGGACTTTCTGGACATAAAGTCAGCCCAAAACTATATATCGCAATTGGAATTTCAGGTGCAATACAACATTTAGCTGGAATACAGGGAGCAAAAATAGTTGTTGCAATAAATAAGGATGCTGAAGCACCAATGATAAAATCCGCTGATTACGGCGTAGTTGCAGACCTCTACGAATTTATACCAAAACTCATAGAGAAACTTAAAAGTACCAGTACAAAGTAATCCAAAACCTTTTTTAAATATTTCATGAAATACTGGATTCATGGTTGAGTATAATGGTGAAGGTTGGAGTCTACATATGTCATTGTGGCAAGAATATTGCTGGTGTAATTGATATCAAGAAGGTTTTAGAGGAAGTTAAAAAATTGAATGAAGTTTCCATAACTAGAGATTACATGTTCATGTGTTCTAGGACAGGCCAGCAATTGATAATTGATGATATAAAAGCTGGAATCGTTGATAGAGTTGTTGTAGCAGCATGTTCACCAACAATGCATGAAGAAACTTTCATGAGAGCATTAGAAGAAGCGGGACTTAATAGATTCCTTTTTGAAATGGCGAATATTAGGGAGCAATGCTCATGGGTTCACTATAATGACCCAGAAGCCGCAACCGAGAAGGCAATAGACATAGTAAAGGCAGCCGTGAAGAGAGTTTCAAAGTATGAGCCATTTGAGAGAGGGAGACTACCAGTAGTGAAGAGGGCTTTAATTATAGGTGGGGGAATAGCTGGAATTAGAGCTGCACTAGACATAGCTGATGCAGGTATAGAAGTGTATTTAGTAGAGAAATCTCCATCCATAGGGGGTAAAATGGCACAACTGGATAAAACATTCCCAACATTGGACTGCTCCTTATGCATACTCACACCATTAATGAATGAAGTTTCAAAACATAGAAACATAAAATTACTAACAAACTCAGAAGTTGTTGATGTAAAGGGGCGTGTTGGATCATTCCAAGTGAAAATCAAGAGGAAAGCAAGATATGTTGATGTTGAAAAATGTGTTGCATGTGGAATGTGTAGTGAGAAGTGCCCGGTAAGTGGAATACCAGATGATTACAATTGCGGTTTAAGTAGTAGGAGGGCAATATATAAGCCATATCCCCAAGCAATACCGAACGCTTACGTGATAGATCCAGAACACTGTTTAAAAGTAACTAGAGGAATATGTGGAGTATGTGAAAAGATCTGCCCAGCTAAAGCTATAGATTTCAATGATAAAGATACGGAGATAGATGTAGAGGTTGGAGTAATAATAATTGCAATTGGATATGAACTTATGAATCCAAGGGAAATAACGGAGTATGGTTATGGGAAGTTTAAGGACGTAGTAACTGGATTAGAATTTGAGAGGATATGCTCAGCTGAAGGGCCAACGAAGGGAAAGATAATTAAGTTAAGTGATGGAAAGGAGCCTAAGGAAATAGCAATAATACTATGTGCAGGATCTAGAGACGAGAGACATCTACCATACTGCTGCAACATAGGATGCATGGCTGGACTAAAACATGCATACTACATAGCATCATCAAATCCTGAAATAAAGACATACATATTCTACACGGACATAAGGACATATGGTAAGGGGTATGAAGAATTCTACAAGAGGATTAGGGAGATGAACAATGTATACTTCATTAGAGGGAAGCCTATGGAAGTTAGATTTGAAGAAGGGAAGCTAACATTTGAGGTTTTCGACATGAATGTAAATGAATTATACAAGTTTAGAGTCGACATGATTATACTTGAAACTGGACTCATACCCAACCCATCCTCCATAGATCTTGCATCTAAATTGAAAATTCCAAGGAGTGCTGATGGATTCCTATTAGAAGCGCATCCAAAGTTAAGACCTGTAAATGCACCATCACGTGGAATATATATATGTGGATGTGTACAGGGATTGAAGGATATACCCTCAAGCATAGCTCAAGCATCAGCAGCAGCTACCGAAGCAATAAAATTATTAATTAAAGGTGAAGTTGAAGCCGAACCATATATTGTGGAGATTGATGAAAGTAAATGTAGTGGATGCAGAATATGTTTATCAGTATGCCCATACAAAGCAATAAAAATTAATGCTGAAAAGAAGGTGGCTGAAATTAATATTGGAGCATGCATGGGATGTGGGATATGTGCATCTGCATGCCCATCAAAAGCCATAAAGCAGAGAAAATTCACAGATGAATCAATAATTGCAGCAATAGATGCCATACTAACCAAATAAGGAAAACTAAATTCCAAGTTTACAAGTAAGCACATTAACTGGAGACTTATTTAGGTTGAGAGCAACTTCCCTCGGACTTAAACCGATAGCCAACCCAAGCAACTGTGTATAGTATAGTACTGGAACATCCCCTTTAAACCCTGAAACTTTACATGCCTCCTCATAATTCTTATCCATCATAATACCACCATGAGGACATGATATCACAATACCATCAGTTTTTGATGCAAGTTTAATTCTATTGCCAGCCAACGTCAACCCTGTACTAGTATTCGTATTATATATTGCCCATCCACAACAATCTAAGCATAACTCAGCGTCAGCTCCAAGAACTTTAACAAGATCCATAAGCATACGTGGTTCATGAGAATCATCTGGGCGGCCAATATCATTTGGCCTAAAATATAGACATCCCGGGTGCACCGAGAATTTGAAGCCCTTGAACTCCCTCTTAACACTACTTCTCAACATCTCAAACCCAATATCTTCACATAAAAGTTGAATTATGTGCTTGAATTTCAAATCACCCTTATACCTCAACCCCTCTCTTGCAAGTAAATCGTTAACCCAAGACATTAAAGCTTCATTATTATTGAGGAGCTTCTTCACATATGATAATGATGCATGACACCAATTGCATAGTAATATGCATGGTTTACCATAACTCTCCATAACAGACATCAATCGTGCTGACAAGTATACCCAACCATAAGAGTTAATACTTCTAAGTGGCAGACCGCAACAATTAACATTCTCAGCATAACTGAAATCCACATTTAGACTCTTTAAGACATTTACAACTGAAAGCTCATATTGATACTGATCAGTGGAGCTTAAACATCCTGGGTAAAGTATATACTCCAATGCTATGCACCCCTCTGAAATGCATCCATACAATTAGCTTGAAATGTATCCATATCCTTTGGACCATTAAGTTGTGATAAACCTAGCTTCAAACGATCATATGTTAAGCTATCGGAACCTACAATTTCAATAGCATCCTGTATAAAGCCATACTCCAAAACTTTTGAAAGCATACTCGTATATGTATCCGGGACACTACCACCCCCAATTATACTAATATTCCTAAGTACAATGAATACCTCAGATGGGTTAACCTTCTGTGGACATGCATCTCTACACTTCTGACATTGAGTACAAGCCCATATCACATCAGATTTCAAAAGTTCAGGTACTAAGCCAAGCCTAACCATATCCACAACTTTATGCGGGAAATTCTCCATTAAAACCATAACAGTGCAACCACTAGTACACTTACCACACTGTAAACATGCAAATACATTTACATTTGAAGGGAAATAGTTAAGTCTCCTAACAAGTTCAACACTAGCCTTCTCAGATAAAACAGTAACATCAGCCCACAAGTCAGATTACGCCCAAAACTAGTTTTATGAAGGGTATATTTAAGGTTGATTGCCAGCTAAGTCCAAGCTAATGGATCTACAAACCCAAGTAGATAGGCTATGAAATATGCAAACATATTAATCATCAATAGTAAACTTGTAATACCTCCAATATCCAATTTACCCCTAAGAAGAGTGTACCCATACAATGGCACTTCCACCACCAAATTGGAACCCATATATAGCGCTATGAATAAACCTAGATATCCCAGTAAACTTGAAAAGTATAGGTAAAGCAGAACATACCTAAAATATGTAGACACAATATTCATAACTATAAATAGAAAACCGGAAGACGCAAAAGATATTATCAGAACGCCGATTATGAATTTAAAGTTTCTTGCAAGTTTCCCAAGGAAGAATTGTAAAGAAAGCTCTTTAACAATTAAATTTAATACGAATATGTACAGAAACTTATACAGTAAACCAAGAGTTTCCAAATCAGATCACAAATATATGTTTTTAAACATGAATATGAAGTTTATGTTTAAAGTTGGAAAGCTATGAAACCATCACCATCCCATAATGGTATTACATCAAAAACGTCTACAGCACCACAATATTCGACATCTCGATGAAATCCCAATTTAATCAAATTCCTACCGGAAGACGTCAATTTTAGGAACGGGGAAAAATCGTTTGTGGGAGGCTTATCTATAAAACCTAAAATCATATCACGTAAAACTTCAGCATACAATAAATCCTCAGAACATGGAGATCCATATCTACCAGCACAGACTAAAACAACATCTAAACCAAATTTTGATGATAGATACTTAATGTAATTACATACTGAAGAAATGTTTAGGAAACATGCTAAAACCATGTTTTTGGCATCTCTGAGAGAATCAACAATCCTAGCACAATTACTACTTGTAAAAGATATGTACTTACCAGAAACAGATTCAGGGGAAAACTCCAGTGGAGAATTACCTAAATGAAACCCTTCAATCTTCAAACCACCACGCTCACCAGCCAAAATGCAATTTGACATTTTCCTATGAAATTCAATGGCATCTTCAACCTCCCTAAAAACATAAACCTTCAAAGCACCGTTAGCCAAAGCTGTAGTTATAGTTGAGGATGCTCTTAAAACATCAATTACACAACTACAACCCTGTCTCTAACCGAAATACTGGGATGATCGCCAATACCAAAACATATTTCAACCTTAACCATACGATAAACTACTAAACTACAAAGTCTAATATAATACTTTTTACCCAAAAAAAGGTGGTATTTTTGTTTTTATGGCCATGGAATTATCTTAAACACTCGTAGTAGGTACTCAACTCTCCCTGCAAGCATCGTCATTCTGAATTGGACGGTATTACCATAGTATGCTCCAAGACCAACCAGCAGTATGTATCTGCCAAGTTTTGTTGGATAGAAGTACCATCCAGTATGTTCAACCGTGAAGGTGAAATATGATATTATTAGAAGGGTTCCAAGACATATCCATGCAAAGTTGAACCAACTCAATGCAGTTGCAGTTGCACCAGGAGGAGTTATTGACCCCCTGATTTGACCTATTATATTTGCTGTAAGTGCACCTCTAATCGTGACCCCGAAACCTAAACCCATCAGAAACGCTACAGGATACCTACTTATCCACCTAACACTCTTAAATGGCAATGTGAGAAGCATTAATCCCAGTATTACACCTATAATGTATATGTATTCTCCACTAGCTATACGCAGTATTATCTGCTTATAGATCTGCGTTGTTGAAATAGCTAACGAAACTGCAAAGGAGCTTCCAACATACAGATACTCGGCAAACCTGTAAACCCTAGTCTCCTTGTAAAGGATGTAGCTGTATATTGCCAGTGTGAGGAAGGCTCCAACCCAAGCTCCAATTATCCCATCAATAGTTGAGGGATATGGCATCACCTTACACCTCCCTTACGTCTAGTCATGAAGTAACTTATATTGGCGAAGATTATTGCTATTATCACCAATAAGTGCGATATGTTTAATGCATCTAAGCTTATCGTCGCTTCACCAAACTCGCCAATAAGCTTCTCATACTCAGCTGCACCTCTAATACCCTTAAGGGCACCCACAGCTAAACCTGCCTGATAGTATGGTATGAACGTTGAATAGTTCATGGCTATACCAATCTCAGCCACAGCAGTCCCATATCTCATTCTCCACTGCCTAACATAGTAATCTCCATAATCACCAGTCGTTGAATCAACTACAAGCTTAATATCCCTAGCTGAATTCACATTCTTCATTAGAGGTATTTCATCTATTGGAGTACCATACTTGTCAGTCCTGAGTACATTACGTATATTATCAGCTAATTGCGCTACCGTCGTTTCGCCACCAGCAATGTATCCAAAGTAAACCCAGTCAACACCATACTTGTAGTCTCCAGGCCCTGCAGGCTGACCTGGACCCTTAAGCTGTGGAATCCTCGCCATAACGGCTTCCATAGTTAAATCACAGTCAGTATAACCAACACACCAGTAAATTATTTTTACACCACGTTGTACAAGATGCTTAGATACAGCAACAAACCCAGGTAGACATTCAGACCATGCGGAAACACCAAACTCTATTGACATTACAACCACATCATTAGGTCCAAGAGTGTTAATGTAATTATATAATGCATAACTGGTTTCAGCTATGGATACTGGTAAACCTAGAGGTTTAATGTATGGTAGAGCCAAAGATATAAATAGCGCCCAATAAAGAATTCTCCTATCTATGGCCCCCATCTTCTCCCAAATAGTTTGACCTTCACCCATTCCTACCCACCCCCAGCACCAAAAGTGGTAACCCTCTTCTCAGCACCAATAGCAACCCGCAACCCAAAGTATACTATACCAAGTGCAGCTGTAATATTCAGTGCACGCATACCAGGTGTTTGACCAGTCATCTGAAGCCAATCGTTTATAGTGGGAATTTGATTCCATATAACCTCCCCTATAGGTGCATTCCCAAGCATAACAAGACACCCGGCAACAAGTAATATTGTAGCCTCAAGACTTCTCGCTCTGAAAGCCCTATAAGCTGCTGAAAATATGTAGAACCCTGTAGTGGCATAGAGTGCTGCTCCAAGAGGTGTATAAACCCAGTTGAATGGCCAAGTGTATATTGGAGTTTCAATTGAGGGTTTAGCAATCTCTGGAAGTGCTGCAAGAAACGGTATGAGGCATGATAAAAACATCACTATACTAAAGTACCATACCCCGGGAGTTCTACGCTGAATATTGTATATGTGTATTCTAGCAGCTGTTAAGAAGCCTAGCCACACAGCAAAGAAGCTTACGTGAGTGGCGAAGGTCTGGAACCACGTAACCAAGTCTATCACTTGGGGAACATTGAAGAAGTATCCAAATAACGTTAAACCCATAACTACACCTGCAATGAACATAAATATTTCAGGTCTCCTCAAAACTGAACTCATACCCTACTCACCACCTCAGAAAGCTACTTATGTATTTTATTCCAAGAGGCTCAAGTATGAAACCCAATAATAATAGCGCCATCAATACAAATTTTATCCAATCTTCACCGGCAATAGTTGCTATTTGGTATGGATCTTTTGAGAGATATGCGCTTGCAGCATAAATCTCCTCCCCTATCAACACGTAATCACATACTGCAATTATGAATGGTAGCTGATGAGTGTTTGCAGTTCCACCAATAGTCATGGCTCCAACGAAGTTTGCAGCTTCACCAATAACTACAGACTCGTAGTATAGTCCTCCAATCATGAAGAATGCTGCTGGACGTAGACGTTGAAGGTGTCCTAGAATCCCAGTAACCATTGGTGATTGTCCTGGGAAGTAATTCAACATTTTTGGATCGTATTTTTCAGGCTTCCCCTGCTTCAAATATGCAAGTCTAAGCGTTTCATCCATTAATGGTATAGCATCACCCTGAGCAAAATCAACAATCAATGGAACGTCATATCTTGCACATCCCTCAGCCACATAGCTCAAAATGGTTATTGAAGCCACCATCTGGGGCCCCTGCTCAGAAGCAAGGCTCCCAGTAATTCCTGGAGTGTATAGTGCTGGTTTACCCATCTCAGCAGCTCTTCCAATGGCTTCATCTATAGCATCCATTGCTGGTAGACGCCTCATCTTTGGAGGTCTACCCATCTTTGCAAGTCTCAAACCTATGAAGAAGAATACTACTAGCAGTATTAACACCACTAAGCTACTTCCACGCCCTGCAAAAAGTATTTGCTCAAGGTATAGTGTGTTCAACAGTTTATCCCTCCATGGTGTTTTCCAAGTTTTGGAAACGGGCCTATATAATATAGGTGTGGAGGGTTTAAAAAGTTTGTGTAATATTCATAACTAATATCTCTAAAAAATTTGAAAAAGGATTTTGGATTATGGGGGTTTTAAGCCCTCACATATTCGCTTCCAAGAAGATCTCTGGCTATTATGTATTTCATTATGTTTTGAGCTCCCTCAGCTCCTATGGCATATGAGAATGTTCCAAGCCAAGCTCTATACACTGGGCATTCCTTGGTATATGCGAAGGCTCCATACCATTTCATAACCTCTTCAGCTAAATCTGCAACTGCTAATGGTGCCCACATTTTAGCCAAAGCTACTGGAACATTTAAATCTCTTGGATTTACCGTTGGATCTTTCTCCACATAAACTTTGTCTGCAAGTCTTGCAGCCCTATACACAAAGTATCTTGCAGCTTCATACTTGGCGTATAACTCAGCAAATGGGAAGCTTACACCTTGAAATGATGATATATATCTCCCCTCAAAAAGCTTCCTCTGCTTAAACCATTCAGCAGCCCTCTCCAAAAGCCATTTCATGGCACCAACACATGCAGCTGAAACCAGTATCCTAGCCAGGTTAAACCCCTCCATTACATGATAGAAACCTCTATTCTCCTCACCGAGAAGATACTTGGCGTCAAGCTCAAAGTTCTCCAATATAAATCCTCCAGTAGTAAGTCCATGCCTACCAATATCATGATATATTGTTGGATGAAAACCTCCACTCAATACACCATTCCTCTTAGCTAGGAAAGCAAAAGCTGATAGCCCCCTATGACCAGCCCCACCAGTCCTAGCCACCAAGAACCATCCTCCACCCCATGGAAGTTTCTGAACTTCACCAACCCCACTAATATAAGATTTTTCACCATTGAATATGTACTTCGACCCCTCCCTCTTGGCTGTAGTCTTTATGCCAGCAATATCCGACCCTCCGTGAGGCTCCGTTGTCGCTATTCCAAAGAATGCTCTCCCCTTAGCCACTTCCGGTATAACCTCTTGACAAACCTCTTCACTACCAAAAATTTGTAATGCAAAAGGCCAACCATTATTTAAGAGCATATATACAGCAATAGCCACAGCTGGGTCAGCATAGGCCACTTCCTCCGTGGCTATTGTAGCCATAGTGTAAGTTCCATCTTGCCCTCCAAATTTCGAACTACAGGGGATTGCAAATAAGCCTTGCTCAGCCATCTTAGAGTAAAGGTCTAATGGTATGTTCATGGGATCTTTCTCAGCTTCTTCATCAATTTTAACCCATACTGGGACTATATATCTTTCACAAAACTCCTTAACAACTCCCCTAAACATCTCTTCATCCTTACTGAAACTCAAAATAGTGTCTTTTGGATAGTTTATCAATGGAGTACTCAACTTTATCACCAAACAAATTAATGTATTAGTATGTAGATAAGACTATTGGATGTTAAGTTGAGTTTAGAAGGCTACATGAATGTGATAAGAGAGGCTAGAACAATATATGTTTATGGAATACATGAAGATGAAACACCCTACATCATACTACATAGTGACAAAACATTCAAGCCTAGGGTTAAGAGTGAAGGGTTTGTGGCAATACGTACTAAGCCTCCACTAGTAATCATTGAAGTCATGCTTAAACAACATAGGGTTAGAGAGGAATTTAAGATTGCCATACTACCATCAAATAAAGAGATTAAAGAATTCTTAAAAGCCATCGAAAGATCATATAGAATCCTATTAAGCTTAGCATGTAAAGAAGATTTCAGTGAAATCTATAAAACAGTAGCTGAAAGTGGAGTATTAATGGAGAGAGACTATAATGCAGTAACATTTGAAATACCATTAGATGATGTGGAAGAATTGAAACAGTTAATGAGCATAATAGACATAATTGATAAAGAGTTAATACATAAAATTGAGGAAATAATGATAGAGAAGCAATTGAGAGAGATGAACGATCTTGGAATAAAATTCTAGGAGTGATACAAATATGACAAAAATAAATCTAACAGAACTTCTAAAAGAGATTGAAGAAATAAAGAAAGAGCTTTACGAGAAGTATGAAGCTAAGGAGAAAATTTATCTCAAAATTAGGGAAGCTCAAAGACTATGTGGAGAAGCAATATCATTAATACAACAAGAAATGATTGAAGAAGCTAGAATAAGACTCATTTCAGCGGAAAACATTATAGAAGGAGAATTGAGAAATCTAGAAGCCACAGAGGTAATGGATGATTTAAGTGAAGCCTACACCACAATGCTACAAGAATACGTTGAAGCAAAAGCACTACTTGAAGTGGAAGAGGGACATGGTATTCCAAAAGCAAGCAACCTAAAAGTTCCAAGAAAAGCATATGTACTTGGATTAGCAGATTTGATTGGAGAGTTAAAGAGAAGAGCTATAACGAGCCTAATAAAGGGGGATGTGGAAACCGCGAAAAGTAGGATGGATCTAATGAACAAGATATTTCAAGCACTAGAAACACTCGAGTACCCTAGATCGCTAATTCCAGGATTAAGGAAGAAACTTGATGATATGAGGAAGAGCATAGAGGATTTAGAGAGAATAATTGCTACATCAATAATCTCCATGAAAGTCTATGAAGCACTAAGCAATATTTATGACCAGAAATACTTAAAAGCCAGTTAAACCAATTATCAAAGGAAAAGTGGCGTAATCAAAATGATAAGAACCATAATTCTCGGGCAAGGAATGGTTGCAAATTACTTCGCAGTGGGATTAGAAAGGATAAAAACTGGAGAAATACCACCATACGGAGTCCCACTAGCCAATGTAAAATTAAGGAGAAAGATAGAGGAAATAGAAATAGTTGGAGCATATGATGTAGATGCAGAGAAAGTTGGAAAGACTGTGTATGAAGTAGCTAAAAAGTGGATAGGAGAAGTATCCCCAATCCCTGAAAAATTGAAGGAAGTGGAAGTTAGAGAGGGGGTGCATCTAAGAAGCTTAAATGGAGTTTTAAGTGGAGTCTTAGGATTAGAGAGGAAGATGACTTTAAAAGATGCCTTAAATGTTATTATTGACCAATGGAGAGAAATGAACCCAGATGTCATAGTAAATGTTATAACAACAGAAAACGCAAAACCAATAAACAGCATAAATGAACTTGAGGAAAGAATTGACAGAAATGATATTGAAAAGCTAACGGCAACACAAGTATACGCATATGCCACATTAAAGTATAGAGAGGAAACTGGACGTAAAGCAGCATTCATAAATGCCATACCAACACCAGTAGCCAATGATGAAAAGATCGTTGAAATGTATAATAGGAAGGGACTACCATTATTTGGAGATGATGGAGCCACGGGAGCAACACCATTAACTGCAGATTTACTGGAGCACATGGCCACTAGGAATAGGAAAGTGGAGTTCATAGTTCAATTCAACATAGCTGGAAACATAGACTTCCTAGCACTAACACTACCAGAAAGGAATATAATGAAAGAGATAACGAAAGTTAGCATAATAAAAGACATACTTGGATACGATGTTCCACACTACATAAAACCCACAGGATACCTAGAACCCTTAGGAGATAAGAAATTCGTATCCATACACATGGAATACTACACATTCAATAATTTGAAGGATGAAATATACGTTAATGTTAGAATGAATGATAGCCCAGCATTAGCAGGACTACTAGTAGACCTAGTTAGAATTGGGAAGATATGTATAGATAAAGGTATTTGTGGAGCAGTATACCCAGTAAACCTATTCTACATGAAAATGCCTGGACCACCAGGATCCAAATCAACATCAAAGATATTAGCATTCCAAAAACTTAAAGAGTGGCTTAAAGAAATAGATGGATTGGTAGATGAATAGATGATAAAGGTAGGGTTAATTGGGAAGACAAATACTGGGAAGACAACGTTCTTCAATGCAGCAACCTTACTAAGCGAAGAAGTATCAACATACCCATTCACAACAAAGAAACCAAATATAGGAACAGCAACAGTTCAAACAGTCTGCGTATGCAAAGAATTTAAAGTTAAAGATAACCCACAAAACTCTAAATGCATAGAAGGATGGAGATACATACCAATAGAGTTAATAGATCTACCAGGACTAATAAAGGGTGCACATTTAGGTAGAGGGCTTGGAGATCAATTTCTAAGTGTAGCTATGCAATCAGATGCACTACTACACATAGTTGATGCATCTGGAAGCATAGATGCTGAAGGGAGAATATGTCAACCTGGAATTGGAAATCCAATAGCAGATTACTATGAAGTTGAATATGAACTTGTAGAATGGTTTAAGAAGGTTATAGAATCCAATAAGGATAGAGTGGAAAGAGAATACGCAAAGAGGCAATCCATGGTTGAAGCACTATACCAAATATTTTCTGGAATGAAAGTTACAAGGGGAATGATATATTTAAGCTTAGAGAAGACAGGACTCCTAGAAAAGAAAATAGATTCCTGGACAGAAGAAGACTACAATAACTTCTCAATGGAACTTAGAACAATATCAAAACCAACATTAATAGTTGCCAATAAAATGGATTTAGGAATAGCCGAAGAAAATTACAAGAGGATGATCGAAGAATTCGGACAACACCTAGTAGTCCCATGTAGTGCAGAAGCAGAGCTAGCTTTAAGGAGAGCTGAACAGCAAGGGCTAGTGAAATATATACCTGGAATGGAAAACTTTGAAATACTAGATGAATCTAAATTGAATCCAAGACAAAGATGGGCTTTAGGCTACATAAAGCATATGGTGATGGATAAACTATTGAGAACAGGAGTTCAATTGGCATTGAACATAGCAGTATTCAAACTATTGAGAATGAACGTAGTATACCCTGTTGAAGATCCAGAAAAGTTGACAGACAAGAAGGGGAATGTACTTCCAGATGCATTCCTAATGCCAAACAACGCTACACTACTAGACTTAGCAAAAGAGATACATAGCGATTTAGCAAGAGGACTATTATATGGAATAGATGTGAGAACAGGGATAAGACTACCAAAAGACTACATACTAAGAGATAGAGATGTAATAACACTTATATCAACAACTAAAAGAAGATAGTTAACCAAAGGATTAAAAAGTTAAATGATTATTAGGGATTATTGAAATGATTGAATGTTGGGGAGAAAGATGAGGGCAGCAGAGTATATAGTTAAATTCTTAGAGGAAAATGATGTAAAGATAATATACGGTTTACCAGGATACAATATACTAGAGATATATGAAGCTATAAGAAAGAGTAGCTTAGAACATGTACTAGTAAAACATGAACACTCAGCAGCTGTAATGGCAGATGTAACTGGTAGACTGACATTAAAACCAGGAGTATGCTTAGTTACAGCAGGACCCGGAGCATTAAACACAACTACAGGAGTAGCAGCAGCATACACAGCAGCATCACCAATGTTACACTTAACCGGACACTGCTCAAGTAGAGAGAGGGTACAACCATACCATGGAGTTGAAGACTGGCTTTTCCTAGAAAAGATATTTGCAAATATAACAAAATGGAGTAAAACAGTAGATAATGCGGTAGAGCTACCATACTACATGGAGAAAGCATACCAAATTGCCACAAGTGGAAGGAAGGGGCCTGTACATATATCCCTAGCCATGGACATACTAGAAATAGAAATCCAAAAAACATTAAACAAGTATAAAAGCGAATTACTATTTGATGTGGAAAACATAGCTAATAACATAGCTAAAAGGATAATGGAACTAGAAAAACCAATAATAATTGTTGGGAAGGGAGTTCTAAGAGAGAATTCAACCATGGAAATAGAAGAATTAATAGAGAAGACATACACACCAACAATAGCAAGTAGGAGGAGTAGAGATGTAATACCATTCAACAATAAGCTGAATATAGGGTACACCATAATAGTAGGATTTGGAAATGTACTGGAAGATTTAAGGAAATTCCTTGAGGAAGCAGATGGACTAATAACAGTGGGATTAGAAAGAGGGGAGAGGGGATCTAGAGATATCATGGAATTATCAAAAAATAGAAGGATCATACACATATATCAGGAGGACCCACCCTACGGAGAAATAATTGAAAATAATGGTAGAATAACTGAAATAAACACTCCCAATTTGAAACTACTATTAAGAGAATTGATTAAAGAGATTACCGGTTACAGGAGTAAATGGACCAATCTTGAAAACAGAATAGCTGAATTAAAGGAGAAGGTGGAATCAGATTTAAAAGAGCATGCATATAAGTTTTCAGAACAAAAACCCATACACCCAGCATACCTCGTTCAAACATTAAAGGAAATAGTAAAGAACGAAGACACCATATTCACAATAGATGTTGGGGGAAGTTCATCATGGGCTGAACTATACCTAAGACAAAACAAGCCAAACACATTACTAACATCAGACAGATTTGGAAACATGGGATTCACACTACCAGCAGCAATAGCTGCAAATAAAGTAGTACCAGAAGCAAATGTAATTGGGGTCACGGGAGATGGAGGAATGCTGATGACCCTCGGAGAAATAGCCACAGCAGTAGAGCAAAAATCCAATATAAAAATAATCGTTATGAATGATAGGCAATATACAATGATAAAAAACATACAGAGAGGTAGACATGGATATCCACCATTCCAAGTGGATCTACAAACACCAAACTTCGCTGAAGTAGCAAAAAGCTTCGGAGCAAATGGAATTAGAATAGATGATCCAAAAGATCTAAGTGCAATACTAGAAGAAGCTCTAAAGATTAAAGGTCCAACAATAATAGACGTATACACAACAAGTGAATATGAAAGTTATAGGTATAGGTTATAGATAAATTACGGTGAACAAATGAAACACGAGGAAAAACTGAAAAACTTAATATCAAAACTCATAGCAACTCCAAGCACATCCGGACATGAGAAGGAATTAGCTGAAATCATAAGAGATAAGCTCAATGAAATAGGTTTTGATAAAGTTGAGATAGACAATTATGGGAGCGTAATAGCAATTGCCAAAGGGAAAAGCGATCTAAACATACTATTCGAAGGACATTTAGATCACGTTCCACCTGGAAATATTAACTCATGGAAATATCCACCATACAATGCAAAAATTGTGGATGATGAAGTTTATGGTAGAGGAGCCGTAGATATGAAGGGGCCAATAACCTCACTATTAATAGCCATGGAGGAATCCCTGAAAAGGGAATTCGAAATGAATATTCAATTAGCATTCGTAGTTCATGAAGAAACAGTGGAAGGTGAAGCTATAAAGAGGATACTCGAAGAGAGAAGATTAGACAAACCAGAAGTAGCAATACTCATAGAACCAACAAATCTAAATATAGCAATTGGGCATAGGGGGAGAAGCCTAATAAAAGTCAAATTAACTGGGAAAACTGCCCATGCAAGCATGCCAGATTTAGGGGTAAATGCAATAGAAGCAGCTTCAAAATTCATTATAAACTTGAGAGACAAACTAGATACAAATCTCCCAACACACCCAATACTTGGAAAAGCAACTATAACCCCAATAAAAATTAGAAGTCAACCTGAAGGGCTACCCCAACTACCAGATGAAGCAGAAATAATTCTTGATAGAAGAATGATCATAAGTGAAGATGAAAATAGCGTCTTAAAACCACTAACAGAACTAATTAATGAATTAATAAACAGTAGAGAAGCTCTAAATGGATCTGTAGAAATAGTTGAAGAAGAAGTCAATTGCTGGACTGGAGCATCAATGAAAGTAAGAGATTTCTTCCCAGCATGGCTAATGAGCATTGAAAAATTGGAGAGTATAGGGATTAAAGAGCTTATGAAAACTATGAATGCAAAATATGTGATATGGGATTTCAGTACAGATGGAGTTTACATAGCAAACTCCAATATAAAGACATTTGGATTTGGACCTGGAAACTGGAAAATGGCTCATCAACCAAATGAGAAAATAAGTTTAAGGGATATGGATAAAGCAGTGGAGGGATATAAAAAGATTTTAGAAGTTTTAGAAGTAAAACTGGCAAATTAACTATGCTTTAACCTCTTCCTAACCTCCTCTAAAGCTAGATCTACATCTTCAAGTCCAAGTTCCCTCAACTTATCACTCCTCGGTATACCATACTCATCCCATCCAACAGCTTCATAGTACTGCTTCCTCAAATTCTCAACCTCATTCCTATCAGCAGCTTGACCCTTATATGGGCCAGTAGGTAGAGGTTCATAGAATCTCAATGGATTATCATCATGAATCCTTGGATCCCAATAGAAGTCTGGTCCACCCAGCAGTAGAACTGCACGTTGAATATTTAGTATTCTAAGCCCATCACCATAACACCAATCGTGTGGAGTAAGTCTAATTCCAGTAACAGCTTCATAGAATTCCCACATCAACGATGGATTTGGATAGAAATTGAATATGCAAACCACAGCGGAATCACACATTATCCTAACAAGCTCACCACCACTAGAATCTATTGGGAGTCTAGCTACCGAAGTGTGATCTCCACCCTGAACTGAACATGCATAAGCTATGGGTGTTGGATAATCCATCCTACTCCTTATACCATGAGCTCCCACAGCAACACCCTTAACTTGAATAGCATATGGAAGTAGATCCATCCCCTTAATCTCACTAAGCTTTAAAGCAGCTCTATAAGTCCCCTCTGCAAGTATATCCCCAATACCAATCCTATACGCTATCATCTTCGCAAGTTCTCCAAAGGCTTTCGGATTACCCCAACTTAAATCTAAACCTCCAAGATCCTCCTTTGTCAATATTCCACGCTGATATAATTCGGCAGCAAATCCAAGCACATTACCACCATTAATTCCACAGATCCCAAGATCATCAACCACAGATGCAACATAAACATTCTCTTCTGGAGTGAATATCCCCAGATTTGTGCCAACATATGCTTGTAACTCGTAGTCCGGATTATCAGTTAGGGCTCCAGCATAGGGGCCACACTTAACTAATGCAATCTTTAAACATGTCGTTGGACAACCATAATCACCCCAGTAACGCTTAATCCAAACTCTACGCTCAAACTCATCTACACCGAAGCTCCTCTCATCATGCCACTCCTCCTGCCAATTCCTCACAGGTTCAGAGCTCTGCATTGCTCCAACACTATACCCACCAGCACCAGTACCCCACCTACGCATACCATCTCTACGAATACATTCATCGTATGCCTTGTATAGTAGATTATGGAATTTTATTGGGTTATGTATTTCTGGTAATGGTCCTGACCCCTTTATCACTATAGCTTTAAGCTTCTTAGATCCCATAACAGCACCATAACCACCATAACCAGCAGCGTGAGTCCACTTCTCCATCACCACAGCAACCCTAGACAGATTCTCACCAGCAGGACCTATGTACAAAATTGATGGATCTTTCCACTCCCCAAAACGCCTATACTTGTCATTCAAGTAGTCTAGGGCATCCTTTGTTAATTTTACAACGGTATCTTTACCATCTAAACCCCAATACTTTGAAGCATCTCTAATCTCCACTTCATCATCCTTAATCCATAAATATACTGGATCCTTAGATGCACCTTCAATTACAATTGCATCATACCCAGCACACTTCAAATCTATACCGGATTCACCTCCAACAGTGGAGCCTATAATCCCATTGCTTTGTGGAGATTTACCGGATATACATACTCTGCCTCCAGGGTAGAATCCAGTTAAAGGTCCTGTGGCAACTATCAAAAGGTTTTCAGGAGATAATGGGTCAACCTTACTCCACTTACTGCCAAGCCTATCCCAAAGTATCTTAGTTGCAAGACCTCTACCACCAACGTAATGCCTCAGCATATCCTCGTCAGCATCGGTCACATGGATTTTACTTGTACTCAAATTTACCTCCAATATCTTACCACAATAACCTCCAATCATAGGAATCTCCTCCCAAATTCACCATAAAGTCTAATGACAAGTTCATCTGAAATCTCCTTAGGCGTTCTTGCATAAAGCTTTGTCTGCTTACCCAACCCACTCTTCTCCACAATCCACAACACATTATACTTAGCCTTCTGACATATCTCAACACACTTCGGGTATCCTCCACATAGATCACATATAACCACATGATTCTTAGCTGGATGTTTATGGGGGATACGCCCTGGACATGCATCTATACATTTCCCACACATAATGCATTTACCTTCATCAACAATAACTGCCCCGGTACTCTCATTAACAGACAATGCTTTAACTGGACATGCAGCTACACATGGATAATCATCACACTGAGAACAGAAATGTGGAAACTCAACCCCTGGAACAAACTTGAAAACCCTAATCCTAGAAGCTTCAGGCCATATTCTACCTTCATGAGCCAAGCTACACACAACCTCGCAAAGCCTACAACCAGTACAATTGGCAAAATCCCTCATAATCCAAATTTGAGGTCTCACAGCCATAACACACACCAAACACTCATTGAAATATATTAGAACCCATTACAGTATTTAAGGATAAGCATTCACATTAACCAGTATAAACACAACCTTTAATTCCAATTAAAAGGTAAAGTAATAAATTGATGAGCAAAAAAGAACACATATTTGTAATCCATAGACATGAAGCTAAAAGGCTACATTGGGATTTAAGACTTGAAATGGATGGTGTATTGAAGAGCTGGGCTGTTCCAAAGGAGCCTCCAAGAGAAAGAGGGGTAAAAAGATTAGCAATTATGGTTGAAGACCACCCACTAGAATACGCAAACTTCCAAGGGATAATACCAGAAGGGCATTATGGAGCGGGAAAAGTGGAAATATGGGATAAGGGTACATATAAGCCAATAGAAGTCACTGACAAGAAGATAGTATTCCAATTGAATGGGGAGAAACTTAAAGGAGAATACATACTATTAAGGTATGAAAAAAGCGGCGAAAACCACTGGCTCTTCTTCAAGAAATAATGGAAGTGTGAGTGTAATGGAGTTTAAAGATTTAATGGAAACAAATTCTGCAAGTAGAGAATTGAGGGATAAGAGGAGAATACTACTCATAGGATCATGCTTAACATATGAACACCCAGAAATATTGGAGAAATATGTTGAGGGGAGGGCTACATTAAAGGTATGCTTAGAAAGAGAACACTTCAACATGACATGTCTAAAACTTGCCTCAATAATAGCAAGAGTACCAATAGAAGAAATAGTGATACTAACAGTAGATGGTTCACCACATTGCATACAATTACACTTCATGATAGATGAAGTTGAAAAGATAACTGGGAAAAAGCTTAACGTAAAACACATAGTGATATACAAGGGGGAAGACGTAGAAATTGATAGGAAAACAGTTAAGAAAGCTAGATACCTATCGAAATTCTCAGGAGATTTAGATGACGATACTAGTATACAATGTTGAAAAGGGGAGGATTAGGAAAGCAACATTAAAGGATTACGTGGAAATAGTAAAGGCATTTATGCAATTAATCCCAGAGGGGATGGTATCAACATATGGAAGCATAGCTAAAACTCTAAAAATAAACCCGAAACTAGTTGGGAAAATTGTTAAAATGAATGATGAGCCAATAATTTACCCATGTCATAGAATCATAAAGAATAATGGATGTTTTGGTGGATACAGTGGACCTGGAGGAACTTTATTTAAAAGGAAGTTACTAGAATTTGAAGGTGTAAAAATATCAAAAAATGGTAAAGTATTATTTGAATGCATTTCAGAAATCATGGATTTAATACGCTAGTATTCAGATAATTTCAGCCCCTTCTCCTTTAAAGCTGCATGAGCAGCTGCAAGTCTAGCTACAAGTATACGGTATGGGGAAGCACTAACATAATCTAAGCCAATCTTATGGCAGAATTCTATGCTCTTCGGGTCTCCTCCATGCTCACCGCAAATTCCTATCTCAATATCTTTCCTAACCCTCCTAGCCTCTTCAACACACATCTTCATAAGCTTACCAACCCCCTTAACATCAATAGTCTCAAATGGATTAAATTCCAATATTCCGAGCTCAAGATATTTTGGCAAGAATTTTGCTTCAGCATCATCTCTACTAAAGGTGTATACTGCTTGTGTAAGATCATTAGTTCCAAAACTGAAGAATTCCGCTACACGGGCAATTTCATCAGCAGTTAAACATGCACGTACAACTTCTATCATAGTCCCATACTTGTATGGAACTTTAATTCCATATTTAGATTCAACATCCCTATGAGCTACATCTACAGCATGCTCCTTAACGTAAATGAGCTCCTTAACATCGCTAACTTGTGGTATCATTACTGAAACCTTAATATCATATCCATCCTTAATTAGCTCTGCAACAGCTTCAAATATTGCCTTAGCTTGAGCCATGTAAATCTCTGGATAAACAACTCCAACTCTAACCCCCCTATGACCCATCATTGGATTAGCCTCCGTTAACATTGAAACCCTCTTAAGAAGCTTCTCCTTCTCAGCAGCCTCCTCAAACTTCCCCTCCAACTTTAAATTCATAATTTCAGACATGAGTTCAGACTCCTTTGGAAGGAATTCATGTAGTGGGGGATCAAACAATCTTATTATTACTGGGAGACCATTCATAACCTTAAGGATTTCAATGAAATCCTTCTTTAAAAGTGGAATTAGCTTCTCAAGATTCCTCCTCCTATCATCAGCATCTGAAGATAAGATCACACTTCTAAAGACTTCAAGTCTATCTAGAGCTCTAAACATCCTCTCAGTTCTCAATAAACCTATACCCTCAGCTCCAAACTTCCTAGCTATCTCAGCATCTTCAGGTATATCTGCATTGGCTCTAACTCCAAGTCTCCTAAACTCATCAGCCCATGAAAGAAGCTCCTCCAATTCAAGTGGGATTCTAGGTTCAACTGTTGGAACAATACCCAAATATACATTACCAGAGAATCCATCAATAGTTATGTATTCACCTTCCCTAACAACAATATCTTTACCCTTAACTCTGAAAAGCTTATTATCATAATCTATAACTATATCTTCACATCCAACTACACATGGTCTCCCAATAGCTCTAGCAACCACAGCTGCATGGCTGGTCATACCACCCCTACTCGTCAATATCCCCACTGAAGCATACATTCCATGAACATCATCAGGCTTAGTTTCCTCTCTAACCAATATAACCCTCTTACCCTGCTTACTCCATTCCACAGCTTCATCAGCAGTGAAAACCACCATTCCAGAAACAGCTCCTGGAGATGATGGAAGCCCTGAGGCTATAGGTGAAACTTTAACTGAAGTATCTATTCTTGGGTACAATAATTGTATAACGTGATTAGGTGAAACTCTTAGCAAAGCCTCTTCCTTTGTTAGAATACCCTCCTTAACCATATCCACAACTGTTTTAACTCTAGCTATCGGTCCAAGCTTACCATTCCTAGTCTGTAGGAAGTATATCTTTCCACGCTCCACAGTAAACTCTATGTCTTGAACCTCCTTCTTAATACGCTCCAAAAGTTTTGCTCCAGCGTACAATTCCTCATAGAGTTTTGGATTTATCCTTTTAAGTTCACTAATAGGTCTAGGAGTTCTAATACCTGCAACCACATCCTCACCCTGAGCGGTTTCAAGAAACTCACCATACAACTCATTCTCACCGGTAGCAGGATTCCTCGAGAAAACAACACCTGTACCAGAAGTTTCACCTATATTACCAAAAACCATTGCAACAATGCAAACTGCAGTTCCATCAGCTATATCAGGAGTTATATTATGAGCTTTCCTATAAAATACTGCTCTCGGAGAATTCCAAGATTTAAATACAGCCTTTATTGCAAGCTCCAATTGCCTCCATGGATCTTCAATTAACTCACCATACTCCCGTTTAATAATCTCCTTAAACTTCTCAACAACCTCCTTAAGCCCTTCAACATCAAGTTCAGCATCAGTTTTAGCATCATACTTACGTTTAACCTCCTCAAAAACTTCATTGAAAAGCTTCTCATCGATTCCAAGTACAATTCTCCCAAACATTTGCAGAAATCTCCTATAAGCATCATATGCAGCACGTTCATCCCTCATCTGCTTAGCTAAACCCTTAACAATAACATCATTAATTCCGAGATTCAAAACAGTATCCATCATTCCAGGCATTGAGACAGGTGCACCAGACCTAACAGAAACCAGCAATGGATTCTCAGGATCTCCAAACTTCTTCCCAGTCTTCTCTTCAATATACTTCATTTTCACCCTAACTTCATCCATCAAACCATCAGGAAGCTTTTCTCCAGCTTCATAAAACATCCTGCAAACTTCAGTGGTTATTATTATGCCTGGGGGGACTGGTAACCCTTGTTGCATCATTAGACAGAGACCTGCACCTTTACCCCCTAACAATTTAACATTATCTGGATCTGCTTCATCGAATGTATAAACCATTTGATGTGCTTTCATACCAATCAAACCCATCACACTAGGTTACAACTACTAATGTTAAAACACCATTAAAAATTTATTGTTGATATTAAAGCTTGAATTAGAAAACTTAAATATTATCTTAAAGCTAAATATTCACTGACAGTTATGACAGGCGTAAAGAAGTGGACAAGTGCATCGCTGGGAATAACCATCGAGATAGACCACGATAAATGCACTGGGGAAGGGGAATGTATCAGAGTATGTCCAACATCAGTATACAAGCTAGAGAATGGAAAATCTGTAGTGGAAAACATAGATAACTGCATACAGTGCTGTGCATGTGTAGTAGCATGCCCCCGTGGAGCAATAAAGCACAGCTCATGTGGTTAAAAGTATACCCAAAATAAAACTAATTTTTTCTATTCACAAATTCAATGTAAAGAATACGTTTTATAATAAGGGTGTACATTGAAATTCAATGCAAAAATGAATAAAACACACAAAGTATACAAAAAGATTAAATTAACCCCATATCCAATCTATATTTTTAATGGGAGTTGAATATAGAGAATGGAGACAATACGTGGATGGGTTTTAAAGAAGAGAGAACATGGAAACATAATATTCATAGATTTAAGAAATAGAGATGGAGTAACTCAATGCGTAATTAGAAGAGAGAACGTGAGCAATGAAGACTGGAGTAAAGCTGAAGAGTTAACTCAAGAATCAAGCATAATACTTAGAGGGGGATGGAGACTTGAAGATAGAGCTCCAAGAGGTAGAGAATTCGTAGTTAATGGAATAGAAATAGTACACTTAGCGGAAACACCATACCCACTTGGTAAAAAGGAGCATTCCCCAGAAACTTTAATGGAAAAGAGACATCTAGCAGTAAGAGGACAAAGATACCAAGCAATATTCAGAGTTAGAAGCGAAATACTCAGAGCCAGCAGAGAATACTTCATAAACAATGGGTACGTGGAAGTCTCACCACCAATAATAGTTACAACAGCATGTGAAGGGGGAGCAACACTATTCAAAATAGACTACTTCGATATACCAGCATACTTAACACAAAGCTCACAACTATACTTGGAGATAATGATATTCACATACGAGAAAGTTTGGTGCCTAGCACCATCCTTCAGAGCTGAAAAGTCAAGGACTAGAAGACATCTAGCGGAATTCTGGCACCTTGAAGCCGAAGCAGCATGGATGAACTTAGATGAACTAATGAAACTAGAAGAAGAACTAGTTTCACATATATGTCGCTCAGTGGCAGAGAAATGCCAATACGAACTTAAACTTCTAAACAGAAATCCAGAGGAACTCTTGGAAATAGAACCACCATTCAAAAGGATAAGCTATGAAGAAGCTATAATGGAGCTAAAAAGAGAGGGGGTAAATATAGAGATCGGAGATGAAATAGGGGGAGATGAAGAATACATCTTAACCAAAAAGCATAACAAACCAATATTCCTAGTTGGATACCCATTGAAGTACAAGCCATTCTATGTTAAGGAATTAAAAGATAAAAGCGGTATGGGTGCAACTGTAGACCTACTTGCACCAGAAGGTTATGGTGAAATGGCCACTGGAGGGGAGAGAGAAGACAACATAGAAAAACTAATTGAAAGGATAAGGGGGGAGGGTTTCGATCCAGAAAACTACGATTGGTATATAGATCTAAGGAGATACGGATCTGTACCCCATGCAGGATTTGGAATGGGGATAGATAGATTGACATGGTGGATATGCAAACTAGATCACATAAGAGATGCGACTCCATTCCCAAGACTTTACAGAACTGGTAAAATGATTTAAATATACAAATCACAATATAATGGCAAGTCGATGAGCAATGCAGAAAATTGAAGCTAAAATCATAGTATTCACATCAAAAGTGGATATTGCTGCACAAAACATAAAGATGAGAATACTGGAGAATCATAAATTAAGTGAAAAGAACATTGGATTTGGATACGCATATCACGATAGAGATGTAGATGCATTGATAGTAGATATACCCACAGACTCAATCTACGCAGAGAATCTAGAAGAAATATTCAAAGCAAGAATATTCATATTTGCATCAAGACATTCCTCAGAAAGCGGAATACCTGCACTATTAACTCACACTCCAGGAAACTGGACTGAAGATACAAGCATGGGTGGAAAGCCTAGAAGCATAGCAGTATCCTCACCATCAACAATAAAAAGGATGCTGAATTGGCTAAGTAAACTCAAAGCTGAAAGTATGCTTGAAGGATATAAAGTAGGATTAGAAGTAACCCATCATGGACCAAGCATACATAACACACCAACAATATTCGTGGAACTTGGGAGTAGAGAAGAGAATTGGAAAGATGAATATGCAGCACGTATATTATCTGAAGCAATAATGAACGTTTCAAAGGAAATTGATAATAAGGAAGATTTTAAGATAGCAGTGGGATTCGGAGGCCCACACTATGCACCATCCTTCACAAAGAAAACCCTTGAAACAGAATACGCCATTGGACATATAATACCAGAATATGTATACGATAACATAACCACGAGAGAACTTAAAATGGCTGTGGAAAGGAATGATGAGAAAGTGGAATACGCATTAATAGATTGGAAGGGTCTTAATAAGAGGCATAGGGATATGACGATAAGATACCTTGAAGAAGTGGGTTTAAAGTGGATAAAAATATAGTGGGATTAACATATAACAGCTCTTGGAACAAACTTCCTAGCAATATTATTCGGGTAATCATCACGATAATTTGAAACAAAATTACCAATTAACCTCTTAACATCATCAGAAACATTAAATGTTAGTGAAAGTGATATTGGCGCAACCGGTGAAGCCCAGCTCGCTCCACTCAACATGAAATCCTTCAACTCATCATCACTTAGAAGTGCATCTATAGCCTCAACGGAGAGAGCGAAGAAATGCTGATCCATATATGCAACTTCAAGATATCCTATTGGAGCACCATCACCATAAATATCCCAATACTCGAAATCCCCAACACTCTTAACACCATCAACATCCAATAGTAGAGTCCCATGGAAACGCATTTTCAAATTAACCTCTGAAAATCTAGATGCTTTTAGAAACTCATCACTCTTCAAAAAAGCTGCAAACTCATTTAGAAAGTTAAACCAATCCTTAACATTCAAGATATGTATTGTAAACATGACTAAACACTACAATTAACTATCCCACAAAATAAAAACAAAAATTTTATGTTTTGGATATTACGTTCACATCTTCCAGCAAGATTGGGGGGACATGTGCACCTCCAAGCATCCTTCTAGGCTTCCCCAAAATCACATTTCCACTTAAAAGTTGAAATACATTTCCAGATATCATGACTTCCTCAACTGCAAACTTAACCTCACCATTCTCAATATACACACTCTGTTTAACAGTTCCAGAGAAAATTCCAGACGCAGGCTCCACATTTCCACTAAACCTACCAACCAATAAACCTTTATCCACTTCTGAAACGAGTTCATCAACACTCTTCAACCCCTCATTGAAAATGACATTTGAAAATGATATTGATGGCATGGAAGCATAAGATGCTCTACCAGCATTACCAGTACTCTCCTTAGACTCCTTGAATGCAGTATATGAATCGTAAATGTAATTCTCCAAGACGCCATTAGATATTATTGGGGTAATTCTCCTAGCCACACCTTCACCATCAAATCTAGATGTAGCCATACCTCCAGGGATAGTTCCATTATCCACAATACTTATATTACTTGAGCATACACGTTCACCGATCTTTCCAGTCCACAAACTACTCTTTCTCTGAACCATGTCAGCATTAACACTAAAACCAATCACTGGAAGTATTATACTTGTAACTGGCATCCATTCCAGCAATACTTTACCCTTAAAGGATCCAATCTTACGTGGATTAAGAGATCTAACCGCGAGCAATGCAGCTTCACGCCCAATATCTTCAGGTTTAAATTGCGATAGCATCCTAGCATTACCACTACTGCTGGCGAAACTTGAAGTCTTACCAGCCTCAGAAGCCACACAAACAATATAACCACTAATTGCAGTCCCCTCCTCCCCAACCAGAATCCCATTACTATTAGCTATAACAGTTTCCTCAATGATTGCAGATATCTTGCCATCATCACATCTAGCCCTCTTATCAGCTTCAAATATAGCTTCATACCCCCTCCTAGCCAGATCTACAAGCTGAAATTCAGATAGATTAGCAATTTCATTGCAGAAGGTACCTTCAACTCTTGGTAGAGGCATAGGGCTCGGTAGAGAAACCCAATCCTTCAATTCAGGTGACAGCTTAGCATTTTTAAAAGATGCTTTACAAACTTCCTCCACACTTGAAGATGTCAAGCTTGAAGCATACGAGAATCCAACCCTCTTACTGTATACTGCTCTAACACCTATACCAACATGCCATTTTACCCTAACAGTTTTAAAGTCATTACGCTCCAAGAAAACCTCTAAAACCTTTCTACGCTCAACATAAGCTTCAGCTTCATTTGCACCCATATTACAAGTAATCCTAACAGCCTTTTCAGCTATCTCAAAAGTTGAAGACATATTGCTTCACCCTCTCCCACCAATAATTATCTTGGTTCTAAGACTTGGTCCACCCATACCAACATAGTTTGGCTGCTCCTTACCACACATCCCCCTCCTTAAAGTGAAATCCTTTCCAACAGCATCCACAAGTCCTAAAACTTCAAAGGCATTTCCACTAATTGTAACCCCCCTATAATGCTCACCAAGTTCTCCATTCTTTATCTCAACAGCCTCTTGAACTCCAAACATGAATTCACCAGTAGAATCCGCTTGACCACCCCTACCACCAATAAGTAGATAACCGTAATCCACATCTTCAAGTAGCTCCTCAAATTCATGATCCCCAGCTTCAATATACGTATTCCTCATTCTAATTATGGGGTCATATTCGAAGGTCCAAGCCCTAGCATTCCCAGTAGGCTCAAACCCCATTTCATAAGCAGTTTCCCTTGAATGTAAATATCCACTACAAACACCCCTATCAATTATAACCGTTTTTTGTGTGGGTGTACCCTCATCATCATACATCATAGTTCCAAACCCTCTTTCAAATCTACCATCATCAACCAACGTTATCAATGTGGAAACTATCTTCACACCAATCTTCCCAGCAAGATAACTTCCAGAGTAGACTAGATCAGCTTCAGCTGTGTGACCAACAGCTTCATGTGCCAATAAACCAACTATATCTTTATCCAAGACGACAGTATGATAACCCCCCTTGGGAAGTTTTGCATTAACAAGTCTAACTGCACGTTTAGCAGCAATCTCAGCAGCACCAATTAATGGGGTTTCCTCAAAAATCTCCATACCAGATTGCGCCCCAACACTCTCATAGCCAGTGGCGATATTCCCAGCTTCTCTAGCTGTAACAGAACATCCACCAGAACATCTAACAATCCTCTGAATTATGAAAGATCCATCACTACTAGAGTATACGTGATAATCATCAACAATCCCCATGTTAATAGAATCTAGAGTTATTAGTGGAGATATACTTCTAACGAATTTATGGACTTCAAGACACTCCCTAACCATATCCTCAACATTTACATTCAATGGATCCTTCTTCATCGGTGTAACATATGTATCCCTAAACGTCTTCCTATCCTTCAATTTAACCCTCCTAACACTACGCCCAAGAAGAGCTTTAGCAGACTTTATAGAAAGCTCAATAATGGATTTAACACTATCACTAGAAATCTCAGTTGTAGAAGAGAAACCCCATACACCATCAACAAGACTCCTAGCACAAAAACCTGAAATAAACCCTTCACCAACCCTCTCTACTTCGCCATTCCTAACAATAACCGATAATTCACGCCTCCTATGAAACCTAATCTCAGTGAAATCAGACTCAACCCCCCTCTTAAAAGCTTCATCCATAATACTCAAAACATCACTTAACTGGAACATAACACATCCAAAAAAATTATACCCTCTTAAAACTAATTATAGTTAACTACTCATGGATTATGGAGGATTAAATCATGAAAAAACATGAGAAAAGGATTACGAAAGAAGCGTTAAGTAATATGATTTTAGGATACACATGCTCAGAATCCATCATACTAGCTATTAGCAAATACTTAAAGATCAAAACAAAAATTATACCAAAAATAGCCACAGGATTCTCCGCGGGAATTGGCAGAATGGGGAATGTGTGTGGAGCCATAAGTGGGGGAGTTATGATTATTGGATTAATATATGGTAGATTAAACCCAAATGATACTGAAAAATATGAACAATGCATAGGGAAAGTGCAAAAACTGATAATGGAATTCAAGAATAGGAATGGGGAGATAGAATGCGAGAAACTCATAGGATTAAAGTTGAGTAGATCTGAAGATAGAGAGAGATTTAAGATGGAGAGAGTGAAAGAGAAGCTTTGCATGAAATTCGTTGAAGACGTGATAAGCATACTAATGGAAGTAATGGGGGAGGAAGATTAGATATTCATGATTAATGGGAGAACTGATAAAAACTTCGTGGAAAGCAATAAGCTATTAACATCAATCTTCTCATTAACTCCATGAGCTAGATTCATCAACTCACCATAATTAAGATTTGGATTCATAGGAGAAAAACCGTATACTTTAGCTCCAAGACTACGTAGAAACCTACTATCAGAAGAGCCAGGCATGACAAATGGAGCTAATCTAACATCAATATTTGGCATTAACAGCTTTAAAGTAGACTCCATGGAATTAAAGAATTTCAAATCAATATCAGAATAGGAAGCTGGAAACCAACCTAAAATCTCAACTTCAAACCCACCAATACCAGACAATGCATCCCTAATCACAGATAAAACATACTTATCATCTTGACCTGGTAGAAGTCTACAATTAACCACCAGTTCAGCTAAGCTTGGAATAACATTCTCCTTCTCACCACTATTCGCAATTGTTGGAGCAATAGTTAAACCCATTAAAGATTTAAGAAATCTATTAATGTTAGGATTAAATCTTGAAATAACCTTCAAAGCTAATGGACGCATTGGTGAAAAAAGCATTCGTGCAACTATAGATCCAGGAAGTCCAGCTAATCCCTCAAAAACTCTCTTAACAGACTCTTCCACCAAGCTAAACCTATACATTGGAGGATTATACTCATAAAGCCTCTTAATAGCTAAGCCCATCAAGTATAATGCATTCCCATTTGTATATGGTGTTGAAGAATGTCCACCCTTACCTGAAATCCTAATCTTAACATTACAATACCCCTTCTCACATACATCCACAAGATAAATGACTCTTCCACCCCTCCCCCTAATAGCTAAGCCACCCCCCTCATTAATCACATAATCAGCTTTAACCTTCTCCGGGAATTTTGATACAATCCACCCAATCCCCCTCCAGCCACCAGCCTCCTCATCAGCTGTAGAAGCAAAAATCAAAGTGTACTTCGGTTTAACCCCTAAACGTTTAAGCATTATTAAGGAGAAAGCTTCAGCTGTAACAAGACTCTTACAATCCAATGCCCCTCTACCATATATCCAATCCCCCTCAACATCCCCAGAAAATGGGTCATGACTCCAAAGTGAAGCATTAACTGCTGGAACTACATCCAAATGCGAAAGGTATAAGAGGCGTTTAGAGTCATCTTCACCGGGGAGTCTTGCAATCACATTCCCCCTACCATCCCCAGACTCAATAACCTCACAGTCCACCCCCTCACGGGACATGTAATCATATATGTACTGAGCCAAAGGAAGCTCATTCCCAGGCGGATTAACAGTATTAAACCTAATTATGGATCTAAGGAAGGAAACTATTTCCGAAGAAGATTCATCTATAGCTTTCACCAATTCATGATGAGACACAAGAACACCACATAAACATATGTGATAATCATTATATGAAACTATTCATAAAAGGTAATACGTATGTGGCATGAAAAAATGAGGAAACTAGAGGAAGAAATCATTAGAGAAGCTTCTACAGAAAAGGCATTCGAACATATAAAATTCCTAGTTGAAGAAATTGGGGAAAGAATTGCTGGAAGCATGGAAATTGAAAAAGCAGCAAAATACATAACCGAAAAACTATCCGAGTACGGTTTAAAAACGTGGATCGACAGATTCCCAATATACCATAGCTACCCAAAAGATGCATTAATGAAAGTAATAGAACCCGAACAAACAGTCATAGAAGCAAAGCCATGTGGACACATAACATCAACCCTAATTGAAGGAATAAGTGGAGAACTAGTGTATGCTGGAGCTGGAGGATATGAAGACTATAAAGGAATAGATGTCAATGGGAAGATAGTACTCGTGGAAATGAGCTGGAGTCCACCAAGACCTGAAAAAGCCAGAATAGCATACGAGCAAGGAGCAAAAGCACTTGTAATAATGAATTGGGGCTCCATAGAAAACCCAGTAATACAGAAGGGGGCTGTTAAATCAGTATGGGGAAACCCCACACCAGAAGGATGGGAAAAAATACCGAAAATAACAGTCATAAGCATAACGAGGGCAGCAGGAGAATACCTTAAAAAACTATTGAAAGAACATGGGAAAGTGAAGGTTTGGCTTAGAGGCGCTTCAGAAAACCTATGGGTAAAAGCAGTACAACCAATGGCCGATCTCAGCGTGGAGAGGAGGGAATTCATAATAGTTGGAGGACACCTAGAAGCTTGGGGTAAAACTGCAATATGCAATTCAAGTGGGAATGCAATGATGATGGAAATAGCCAGAGTAATGGCTAAGCATAAGGGGGACTTGAAGAGGAATATAGTATTTGGATTCTGGGATGGACATGAAATAGCTGAAGCAGCGGGATCCGCATGGTTTGTCGATACATACTGGAACATAATAGATGAAAACTGCATAGCATACGTAAACATAGATAATCCCGGAATAGTTGGAACAGAAGTACCAACAGTTAGATGCTCTATTGAATTGAAAGATTTTGCACTAAAAATAGTTGAAGAAGTTTGGGGTAAAACTGGAGTTTGGAAGCAACCATATATGGGTGGAGATGAATCCTTCATGGGAATTGGAGTACCATACATATCATTCAGCACAGAATACACTGAAGAAAAGTTGAGAGAACTAAATTATGCAAGTTTAAGTCCATGGATACATAGTGAAGCAGATACCATAGACAAATTAGACCCAGAACTCTACGATATGCACATGAAATTCTACATAAAACTGATACTGAGATTATGCAATAAACTAATAATACCATACAATGAAAAGGAACTTGTAAAAACATTAATGATCAACCTAGAGAAGTATGATGAAACCCTTAGGGGGCTGACGAATATCAGTATAAACGACACTATAGAGAGATGCGAAACATTATTGAAGTTAGTGGAGAAACTTGAGCAAGCTGCAAGAGAAATTGAAGAAGAAAGTGAGAAGAGGGGGTTCACGGATAAAGTTGAAACTAGAGCTGAAATAGTAAATAAAGCTCTAATAAGGATAAGCCATGAACTATCAAACATCATAATGACAGAAGCTGGAAGATACGATTATGATCCATACGGATATTACTTAACTGGAAAACCAATACCAATACTATACAAATCCATAAACAAACTGTTAGAGCTGAAAGGTAGAGAAAATGAAATTAGATTATGGGAAACAAAGATACTTAGAGATAGGAAGAAGATTCTAGATGCATTAAACAACTCTATAAGAATTGTGGAATTATCATTAAGGGTAATCTGAAATGGGGAAAGACAAACAAATGACAAAAGAAGAAATTAGGAATGAAATATGGAGGAAAATGACGGAGAACAAGATTGCAACGTTCCCAGGGGCATATGGGAGAATACCAAACTTCATAGGAGCAGAAGAAGCTGCAAAAAAACTAATACAACTAGACTTATGGAAGAAAGCTGAAGTTGTAAAAGTAAATCCGGATTCACCCCAAAAACCTGTTAGGAGATACGCTCTAATACATGGGAAAACCCTCATAATGCCAACACCAAGAATTTCAGAAGGATTCCTAACACTAGACCCTAAAAGAATAGATAAAAGACTATACGATTATGCATCCACAATAAAGGGAAGCTTCCAATATGGATTGAAAACAGATCCAAAAGACATTCCAAAAGTGAATTTGGTAGTCGTTGGAAGTGTAGCTGTAAACATGAAGGGAGATAGAATTGGAAAGGGGGAGGGATATTCAGAAATAGAATGGGGTTTACTAAGAGAATATGGTAAAGTTTCTGAGGAAACACCAGTAGTAACAACAGTACATGATATACAAGTTGTGGAATACGATTTCAAAGTCGAACCATATGACGTCCCAGTAGACATAATAATAACCCCAACGAGAATCATAAAAACGAATAGAATTAGGGATAAACCTAAAGGAATATACTGGGATTTAATGGAAGAAAAGAAGATTTTAAACATACCAATACTCAAAGAGCTTTTGATGAAGAAAGGTCAAATACACTCAAAGGAAACACATTTACCTCCACAATAATCTTCAAGAAGCTTCCAAGCAAAGATAATGGCATCACGCAAGGAATCCAATGAAACTCCAGGTACACCACATGATATGAGAAGAACATTTTTAGTGGATAGAGTTATCTTAGAAAGCTCAGAATCCCTATGCGGATACAAGCCAATTATCTTCTCATCATCAGCTAAAACCAGTTGTCTAGGAATAGGTTTAGCCTCTAAATCGCCAATACCCATGAAAAGTTCACCATCCCTAGACCATCTCAAAACAACTTTACCTACAATCTTATCATAATCATATGCCGCTATAGACACAACAAACATCATCGAAGCCAAATTTATAGAGTCAACAGCCACATTTATCCTTGGAATAGACTTCCCTTGCAAAACCCTCCTAATCAAAGCTTCAGCAGCAGGCCTCTGCTTAGTGGGATCTATACCGATACGCCAATAGAAATCCCTATAAGCTCTAACATTACCATAATCCTTAAGAGCACCAAGAGGCAATCTACGTCTAAAATCCTCCTCAATCCTCTTAACCTCTAAATCAAGAAACGGATTACATTCGTCAATATGTAACCCTCTAATCAAAGCTGAACATAAACGTATATCTGGAAAAGCACTCCTAACATCAGGGGAAACCACAACTAACATATCAATAAACGTATGTTCAAATGGAAATAAATGTGTATGCACATCCCACAATAAACGTTAAATACGTTGTAAAACCATCAATTAGTCTATAGTAAGGTGAAAACAAATTGGGCAATAACGACAAAAATTACAAGTTAGAAGCACTATCATGGGTGGATAAACTTAGCAACGAAATACTCTACATAAGCGAATACTTATACATGAATCCAGAACTTGGAAGTGAAGAATATAAAGCATGCAGCCTCCTAACAGAAATCCTAGCTAAACATGGATTCAAAATTGAAAAGGAACTACTTGGAATGAAAACAGCATTTAAAGCTTCATTCACAGGCCTCAGCGAAAAAACAAAAATAGCATTCCTAGCTGAATATGATGCACTACCTGGGATAGGTCATGGATGCGGTCACAATGTAATAGCAGCCACAGCTGTGGGAGCCGCAATAGCAATATCAAAAGTTCTACCAGAAATAGAGGGGGAAATAATGGTCATAGGAACCCCAGCTGAAGAAGGCAATGGGCCATATGCTGGAAGCAAGATAATCATGGTTGAAAGAGGGGTATTCAAAGACATAGATGCAGTTCTAATGATGCATCCAACAACAGGGAGATATGCAGCCACAAGAACAGAAGCCCTCGCAGTACAAGGCTTCAAAGTAGTATTTAGAGGGAGAACAGCACATGCAGCTGCAAACCCAGAAATGGGGATAAACGCATTAAATGCAGTTATGATAATGTTTAGGGGGATAGATGCCCTCAGGCAACATATTAGGAGAGATGCAAGAATACATGGAATAATAGTTAAAGGTGGAGAAGCATCAAATGTTATTCCAGATTACGCTGAAGCAAGAATAGGCATAAGAGCAGCAGACATAAACTACCTAAATATCCTTAAAGAAAAGGTTTTCAACTGCATAAAGGGAGCCGCAATAATGACAGAAGCAAAATACGAAATAGAAGAAGTAGGTCCACTCTACAGGGAGAAAAAGATATACCACAAACTTGCAGACATCGTGGATAAAAACCTCGAAGAACATGGATTCAAAGTAATGCCAATGGAAGAATACTTGAGGAGAGGACCTGTAGCTTCAACAGATTTTGGAAATGTAACACAGGTAGTTCCCGCAATATCAGCATCCATACCAATAACAGATCAAATTATACCCGGACACTCAAGAGAATTTGCAGAAGCAACCATGACTGAAGAAGGAAAGAAGAGAACGATACTATCAACAAAAGTTCTAGTTGGAAGTGCCATGGACTTATTCCTAAACAAAAACTTACTAGAAGAAGTTAAAGGGGAGTTTAGGGGGAATTAAGTTGAGCGTAAAAAGAATAGATGAAATTGAATGGGAGAAGACAGATTATGGCAAAAGAAAAACATTAGCAAACATGGAATTAGGGATACCAGCAATAGTCAGATATGTGGTTATAGAGGGAACAGTAGATCCACACTCACACCCACATGGAGAAATAATAGTAGTCTTGAAGGGAGAAGGGAAAGTCATCTTCGAAGGATGGGAAAAAGAAATAAAACCTGGAGACATAATACTAATCCCACCAAACACAAAGCAAGGGATAAAGAAGACTGGAAAAGAGGATGTTGAAGCAATAGCAATACTGCCAGGGTGAATGTAAACCACACAACATTTATTAAACTTCAAATCAAACTACGTAACCAAATGAGGTAAAACTAAAATGCAAAGAGACAGTCCACCATCGATAGCTGAAGTAACGAAGAACATTGTATTACAGCATCCAAGCATAATCGACTGCATGAAAATGGACATAATAAACTACTCATCACTAGCAACTCTAATAAAGAGTGAAATTGAAAATGTGATAAAAACAAAGAAGATTAGAAATGAAGCTATAAAAGTTGCACTAATAAGATTTTCACAAGAAATATCCGGGAAATGGAAGTTAACAGAGGAGAGAATAAGTTGGCTACTGAAGAATAGCACAGTAGAATTGAAAAGCGACATAGTAGTTGTAACCGTTAAACAAGCACTACTTGTGGATAAACTTGGAGAATTAATGAAGATAGCATCAAAATCAAGATTCTTCCAATTAACACAAGGCACAAGAACCTTCACGATAAGTTGCGATAAAAAGATCATAGATGAAGTTATAATGGAAGTTGGCGGCGAAAAGAACGTGGAAAAGATAATAGATGATCAATCAGCCATAATAATAGTGAGCCCAGTAGAAGTTATAGAAATACCAGGATTTGTTTCATATGTAACAACCCAACTAGCTTGGAATGGAATAAACATAACACAAATAATATCATGCCACGAAGACACCATACTAATAGTTGATAGAAAAGATGCTCAAAAAGCATACAATATAGTAGAAGACATGATAATTAAGCATAGAAATAGAACAACAAATATAACACAAGAAGAACTGAAATGATTCAAAAGATACAAAACATATAAAGCATACAGAATGAACCTCCTAAAATGAACCATAATGAAAGTTGTACTCGCATATTCAGGAGGACTTGACACCACAGTAATATTGAAATTACTACAAGAAAAGTACAACGCTGAAGTAATAACTTTAACATTAAATCTTGGACAAGAAAAGGATTATGAGGAAGTAGAGGAAAGAGCATTAAAAACTGGTGCAATAAAGCATTACAATATAGATGCTAGAGATGAATTCGTAAATGAATACGTGCTACCAGCATTAAAGGCAAACGCATTATACCAACAGAAATACCCAGTATCAAGTGCAATATCAAGACCACTAATAGCAAAGAAGCTCGTGGAAATAGCGGAAAAGGAGGGGGCTGACGCCGTAGCACATGGATGTACAGGTAAAGGAAATGATCAAATAAGATTTGATGTAACAATAAAAGCCATAAACCCAAACATAAAAGTTATAGCTCCAGTAAGAGAGTTAGGGTTAACAAGAGACTGGGAAATAGAATATGCCAAAAAGAAGATGTTACCATTAAAGATTAGTGAAAGCCCATACAGCATAGACGAAAACCTATGGGGTAGAAGCATAGAATGTGGAGTTCTCGAAGACCCATACCAAGAACCACCAGAAGAAATATTCAAAATAACAGTAAACCCCAAGAAAGCCCCTGAAAACCCAGAAATCATAGAAATATCATTCAACAATGGAATGCCCACAAAGATAAATGGTGAACACATGAACCCGAAAGAAATAATAATGAAACTAAATGAAATTGGTGGAAAACATGGTGTTGGAAGAATAGATCACATAGAAGACAGAGTTGTAGGGTTAAAGTCGAGGGAAGTTTATGAAGCTCCAGCAGCATTAATAGCCATAGAAGCCCACAAAGACCTCGAAAAAATGACTCTAACAACACAAGAACTACAATTCAAAAGATTAGTTGACGATGAATGGACAAACCTAGTATACGCTGGATTATGGATGAACCCCCTCAGAAAAGCTCTAGAAGCCTTCATAAACGAGACACAAAAGAGGGTAAACGGGGAAGTTAAAGTGAAGTTATACAAAGGTGGAATGATCTGTGTTGGCAGAAGATCGGAATACAGCATATACAACAAGGAGTTAGCAACATACGAAGCTTGGAGCATATTTAATCAGAAAATGGCTGAAGGGTTCATAGAGATTTGGGGTATGCAAACAGTAATTGCAAATAGAAAGTTAAAGATGTATGGAGGTTAACGGAAAATAATGTATAGAAGAGGACTCCTAGGAAAACATGAAGAATGGCTAATAAAATATGAAAGCTCAATGGAAGAAGATATTGAAATAACAACAGAAGTAATTACAGCCTTAAAGGTGCATTTAGAAGAATTAATGGAACAAAAATTAATTAGTAGAGAGCAAAGAGACAAAATAGTAAAAGCACTAGATGAAATCTTGAGAAACCCAAACAAAATATTCAAATTTAAAGATTATGCAGAAGACATACACGAAGCAATAGAAATTGCATTAGAAGAAGAAATTGGAGAAGAAGCCAAGCTGATAGGTCTAGGAAAAAGCAGAAATGACCATGTAGCCACAGCAATAAGACTACATTTGAAAAAGGAAATCTCCGAAATAATAAAAGAACTACGAAAATTCAGGAAAACATTACTGGAAAAAGCTGAAGAACATGTATATACAATAATGCCAAGCTTCACACATCTACAATCCGCACAACCAACAACACTAGCACACTACCTACTATACATAGAAGAAGAGATGGAAGGGTATGAAGACCTACTAATCTATATCAATAACAAAGTGGTTGATGAATCCCCACTAGGAGCAGGAGCAATATCCGGAAGCATAGTAACAATAGATAGGAATAGGATGGCTGAAAAGCTTGGAATGAGTAAAACCATAGTAAACACTATTAGAGCTACTGGTAGTAGGAGCTTCATTATGATTGCATCATCAATACTAACAGCACTACAAGTAACACTAAGTAGAATAGCAGAAGACCTTGTAATATGGTCAACCAATCAATTCAACTACATACAACTCCCAGAAAGCCATCTCTCAACAAGCAGTATAATGCCCCACAAGAAGAACCCAGTAACCATGGAAATACTAAGAGCACAAGCTGGAGAAATAATAGGAGAAAACACAGCTATAATGACGATAATTAAAGGGTTACCATCAGGATACAATCTAGACCTACAAGAAGTAACGAAACACCTATGGAACATAACCAAAATAGTTAAAGATTCAATAAAGGTTATTGAAGATGCTACAAGTAGAATGAAAGTGAACTATAGGAGAATGAGACAAGACGTAGAGAATAATCCGGTAATAGCAGCTGAAATCGCTGAACTAATATCTGTTAAGTGTGGAATTCCATATAGGAAAGTTCATCAAATGATGGCTCAAGCATTAAGAGAATCAGACAACGACATACAAGAAGCATTAAACATTCTAAAAAGGGATTTTGGAATACATACAAACATACCCATAAGAGTTCAAGAATATGTTAAATTAAAGAAGAATCTCGGATCCCCAAACCCAGATCATATTAAAAGTATAATTGAAGAAAGAAGGAAGAATCTCACAGCTATCTGAAATTATTTATAATAATGTAAGGGATGAACGATACCTATAAACATAATCATTATACCTCTTGTCAAGCTTCAGTAAATCCATTAAGGATCCATAATCAACTATGGAAACAAGAACATCAGGAACACTTTCACCGATCAACTGACTTCTCAACCTCTCTTCACAGACAACAACACCAGAAGCCTCCAAAACCCTCAAAGCATTTCTAACACTATCATCATCAACATCTACATCCCCCAATGTAGACCTAAATGCATTAACTTCAGCTACAAGCTCACTAAACCAAAGTCTACCCATACAAAGACCTAAAACCCTAAGAATATCTCCTACAAGTACATTTCTACCTTCAAATAGAAATTCCCTCAAAATAACACCCAATAAGATTATGGTAACAGTTATATTTGAATTAATCCATTTAATTCAAATTGACCAAATATGAATAGCATAAGCTTCAGAAAACCATATATAGATGAATACTACATAGAAAAAACATCACCAACAACATATAAAATGCTAAAAATTAAGAATAAAGTATACTCAAAACAATCAAAATATCAGAAGATAGAGATAATAGACTTCGAAGAATATGGGAGATGCCTAGTGTTAGATGACCTAATACAATTATCAGAACTCGATGAACACTTATACCATGAAATGCACGTGCACCCCACATTAATAAGCCATGAAAAACCAGAGAAAATACTAATACTTGGTGGAGGAGATGGTGGAGTATTAAGAGAAGTACTAAAACATGGATGTGTAAAAAGTGTTATCATGGTGGAAATAGATGAAGAAGTAATAGAAGCCGTCAAGAAATACATGCCAAACATACCTAGAGGTGCGTTTGAAGATCCAAGAGTCAAAATAGTAATTGAAGATGGGAAAAAGTATGTGGAAGAAACCAACGAGAAATTCGATATCGTACTAATGGATTTAACAGATCCAGAACCCTCAGGACCATCCATACAACTGTACGGGAAAGAATTCTTCAAGGAAATCAAAAGGATACTGGAAGATGATGGCATACTACTCCTACAATCATCAGGATATGAAATGTATGGAAGAAGAATACTGGAAATACAGGAATCATTGAAGGAAATATTCAAATACGTTGGCATATACTCTAACTATGTACCATCATACGGTGGAGAATGGACATTCACATATGCTTCAGATAAAGTGGACGTACTGGGATTAGAATTGGAGGAAATATCTAGGAGGTACTTAGATAGGAAGCTGAATACCAGATACTATAATCCAGAGCTACACTTCTCACTAAAATACTCAATGAAAAGTCTGCTGGAAAGGATAAAACTCTTCTCATAAATCCAAACTAAGCCACATCAAAATATATCCTAGTAACTCCTTTACCCTTACTCTCCCTCTTCAAAATTTTTATAAAGCCAATTTCACCAGTACTACGCACATGGGTTCCACCACAAGGAATGGCTATCCAATCCTTAACTTCAACAATCCTAATAGGTCCTCTAACATCATGCTTCCTCAAATACAAGTCTAAGGACTCCCCAAACCTCGATATATATGATTCAGCCTCCTCTAAATCCATATATCGGACAATGACAGGCCTATTTTCATTAACAACATTGTTAGCTAAAGCTTCAATTTTGTTAAGCATATCCCTCTGTATTGAAGTAGAAAAATCCATGTGGCCACCATCAACCTTCTTACTTGCACTAACACATTTCACATTTAAACCATAAATACCCCTAACTGATTGAATCAGTATATGAGCAGCTGTATGCATTCGCATCAATCTATACCTTCTATCCCAATCTATAACACCTTCAACATAATCCCCAACATTGATAATCCCCTCAAGAACGCCACTATGAACCACAGTACCATCATCAAGCTCATCTACACGCAAAACTTTAAAAGATCCCCCACCACCCCTTATAATCCCAGTATCATGATCTTGACCACCACTCACTGGGTAAAATGCAGTTCTATCCAAATATATGCGGAATAAATCATCAATCTTCTCCAAACTATAAACTCTGGCTTCAAAACTCCTAATATATGAGTCTTCAAGATAGAGTTTAATGGTCATTTAAATCAGAATAGAAATGTGAGCAATTAAATAAAAAGCTAACCATTACTACCATGCTAAATTTAAGTTAAAGGTATTCTGGAATAACCAATCTCATCAAAATTAACTGGGTTAATTCTAATTAAACCCAAAATAACCTTAACCCCCCTACTAATATTTACATTCGTATAGAATTGAAGAACCCTATTCCTAAAATCGATATTAGTCAATATCCCTAGACCCATAAAAACTCCATTCAAATCTTCAAAGGCTACCAAAAGCGGAACTAAATTTGTGAAAGGAATTATTTGACACCCTCTAACACTAAATTCTTCAACAACCCTTCTCCTAACATCCTCATTAGCATCTAAATCGGAGTATGGGAATATTATGATGTCATCACCCCTACGTATTGAACAAGCAACCTTAACACCCAAAATCTTACTAATAAAATCAATTTCAGAATCATTCATAGGAGAACCTTGAAAGATGTTAGGCTCAAATCCAATGAAATCATCAATTGAAACCTTTCTGTTCAAGGCACCATCAAACCACTTGGCATAATTCATTTGCCTAATACTTTTCCTATCAAGTCTATCCCTAACCCTAACCCTCCTGGAAGATGGAACTCTAAAAACTTTGCAATCCACGTTAATCGAGGATAATATTGGTTCAAGCTCACCACTACGCTCAATTCCTATTAACACTTCAGGTTTAATGAGTTTAATCTTCTCTAGTTTGAAGTCAACTCCACCATTAGATATCCATCCAGTAGTATTTATTATGAGGTAATCCAACTTAAACTTGCTAGATAAATCCATAAGCTTCCTCAGACCATTAAAAACTCTACCACGAACATTGGCAGGGGAAGTTGAACCAACAAAAACGTATCCAATAGCATCCAACTGATCCAATGAAGAAATCGAGCGTTTAACAAGACCAAGAGCCATTGTCGTTGGTGGACCCAACTCATTTTGACCAACATCAGCATCTAAAACTCCAACATTAAAACCAAAACTGAAAAGATTATTGGAAAGAAATGTTACAAGAGTATTCTTCCCAGAATCTAAACCACCCAAAACCATAATTTTACCCTTAATATTAGATATCTCCGAAACCAATTTACGCCAATCATCCGGTATACCATCATCCTCAACAGCCATAATATAAGCTCCACTAGAAATTCCAACTCTACAATCACTTAAAGCCTTCAAGTAAATGGACTTAAAACGCTTAACAATTATAGACTCCCCCTTAACAATCCTAGCTCCAAAAACCTCAACAACCCCGCTATATACAAGTATCCTAGCTGGTCCAGCTATCCAAAGTGTTTCATTAACCTTCAAATCAACGAATCTTAAACCCACCCCTAAATCCAAGGCTACGACACCGTTAACCCATCTAAATATCTTGGACCACGATCCTCAACTCCAGCAACAATCACAATACCATCATCTCCAAGGTGAAACTTAAGTATATCTCTAACTCTACCCAAATCCTCCTTGTAAACGAGAATGTGAACAGCTTCACCAATCATGTTTTGAGTAGCTAAATTGAAACCAGCAGAATCCAGAATATCCAATAAAGATTTAACTTTAACGGTCATTAAACCGGATTTCAAAGCAAAATCTCTACAACATTTGAAGAAGACCTCTAAAGAGGGATCCCTTAAAACTTCATTAAGCACACGTTTACCAAGAACTTCTATAAAACTGAGGAAACTTCTATCCTTAAGAAGCCTCCTCTTATCAATTGGATTAAAGGCCACTGAAACTATATAGCAATCGTTAGGTATGAATATTTTATCCACAACAGCATACCCAGGACCTCCAGGCTTAACAATAATTCTCACTCCACCAACACCACCACAAATACCACTAACAGTCCCTAAACCAGTACCACAATAATAATCCACGAGATGTGCTATCCTAGCCATCTCAATGAAAGTCTTTTTAAACCCTAAAGCTCTACATAAAGCCATAGTTACAGCAATAGCACTGGCACCACTAGTTCCATAACCACACCCCACAGGCACATCTATAAATTGATCTACCTCAATACGGTAATTAACATCGATCACTCCAAGAAGCTCTAAAACCTTACTTACAATAAATGAATCAAAAACCCTACCATTAACCTTAGATACTAGGGAGAAGCCATTATCGGAATTTTCAACTCTAACTGAAACTCTAACCCCAACATTGAGAGGGAAACCTCCACCAATAGCCCCACACTCCAATGGATTATCAACAATATACGGGGAGAAGAAGCTGGAGATAGATGCTGGTGAAAAAGCGTAGGCAACTCTCAATCATATGCCACCAAAATAAAGTATAAAAGTTTAACATTAAATATAAGTATCCATGATGAATATGAGGGATGGCGTTTGGCATACCAAAGAGCACTGAGAAAAGCTCAGATTACGATAAGCTCATAGAAATATTTGGAGCAAAAAAGTTTGAAGAAGAATTAGCTGAAAAATTCAAAAACAAACATAAATTCATACAACTCAAAATAGTATTTGCACACAGAGACTTCGACAAATACCTAGAGGAAGGAAAGACAGGTAAAACCCTAGCCATAGTTTCAGGTAGAGGACCATCAGAAGAACTTCATATGGGCCACCTAGTCCTATTCGAATTCATAAAATACTTACAAGAAGAATTGAATGCAAAAGTATTCATACCACTATCAGATGATGAGAAATACGTATTCCAGAAAGTGGAAAACTTAGATGTAGCATACAAATACGCTCTCAGCAATGCACTAAGCATAATATCACTAGGATTCAAGGAGGAAGATACAAAACTATATGTATCAACTAGAAGTGGATGGGTTTATAGACTTGCAGTAAGCTTCTCAAAACACTTAACATACAACACTGTGAAAGCAACATTCGGATTCACAGATGAAGTAAATATAGGGGAAGTATTCTATGCAGCAACACAAGCAGCACACATACTTGGACCAACAGTCATGTATGGATACCCAGTGGTAGTTCCAATAGGTATGGATCAAGACCCATACATGAGACTTAGCAGAGATATAGCTGGAAAATTGAGGGTATTCAAACCAGCATCACTATACATAAAGTTTATCAGAGGACTAACAGGTGAACCTATGTCAGCCTCAAAACCGGAAACATCCATATTCATAACTGACACACCAAAAATTATAAGAAACAAAGTTTGGGCAGCATTCACAGGTGGAAGAGCAACTGTGGAGGAGCAGAAGAAGCTTGGAGGAGAAACCGAGAAATGTGTAGTCTATGAGTGGCTCTCAGTATTCCACTTTAAAGACGTAAAAGAAGTTGAAGAACATTACTGGAAATGTAGAAATGGGGAGATACTCTGTGGCGAATGCAAAAACATACTAATAAAAACATTAATTGGATACGTGGAAGAACATAATAGGAAGCGCATGGAAAACATCAACAAACTACATAAATACTTTGAACATGAAATATGAGTAATGGAAAATGAGATAAACAAGGAGGAAGATAATTTTAGTCATGAACGAAAAAGGAAGAATAGCATTCTTGGATATTGAATCAACATCACTAACAGCAGACAGTGGATTCATAGTTGGAGTTGGAATAATGTGGGATGATGGAAAATGGAGCCATGAGTTCCTGAAGGGAAGCGTTATAGAAGGGGAAGCTGAACTCATAAGAAAGAGCATCGATGAATTATCAAACGCCACAATAATAGTAACATGGAATGGAATTGCATTTGACATACCAATGCTCATAGCCAGAGCCATCATACACGACATAGATCCAACACCAATAATTCTAAAAGAACACATAGACCTATACAGATACGCAAAGAAACTACTCAAACTAAGCGAATACAGCCTAGATGCAGTGGCAAAGTATATGGGTATACCAAAGAAGGTTGAATTAAAGGGGAGGGATATGCCACCATACTACATGAAAGCAATAGCTGGAGATCAAGAAGCCATGAAACTCATAATAGAACACTGCTATGACGATCTACAAGCACTTAAAAAGATATATGATAAGATGAGGAAGATAGTGGATGTAGTGAAAAGCATTGAATTGAGAAATGTAATGGAGGAATGCACATGAATGAAAGAACAATATTGCAAGTAATATCAATGCTGATACTATTCCTAGGAATAATACTGTTAACATTAGAGCAAGAAATAGGGATAGCATTAGTAATAGTAGGTGGAGCTAGCATATTGATAATTGGAGTAAGCTCAATGATGAGAGGTGTCAGAAGAAGATATAAATGAAGGATATCCAACTATAAATTAAACAATCAATTCAATGCGCAAAGAAGTAAGGGATGAAGATGAAGGATATCGTAATACTAACCCATGGCGACATAGATGGAATAGCCTCCGCAGCCATATTGCTAAGATACCTAAGAATAAAAATGAATGTTAAAAACGAAAATATAGAATTAATATTCACAGGTCCATCAGCACTACCAGAGAAACTAAAGAAACTGATAAACAGCAATGTGAAAACAATATATATAACAGATATATCCATAAACATAAAAAATTCTGAAAACACAAAGGGAATAATAAAAAAACTTAACAGTGAAGGGAAAAGAATAATATGGATAGATCACCACCAGTGGAGCATTGAAGATATAAATGAAATCATGAAATCAGTGGAATTAATAATAGTGGAAAAAACTCTAAGTGCTGCAAGGATAGTCTACGAAAAATTCATGAAAGAAGATGATATATCTAGGAAGATAGCTGAATATGCAGACGACATTGACGCATTAATAGACAAATTCAATGAAAGCTTTATACTAAGAGCATTAAGCTTTAAAAATGGGTGGAAAGAGAAGCTTATAATGAAATTCTCAAATGGCATATTCTGGGATGAAGAAATCTCGAGGGAAGCTGAAAAAGTGAAAAGGATAACTGAACGTGACATCAATGAAGCACATAAGAAGACTAAGATATATGAGACAAAAAGTGGATTGAAATTTGGATTAATTGACTTAAGGTGGGCTGAAACACCGAAAAGCTGGCTTGCTAAAAGAATTTCTGAAAAATTCAATTTAGACTTCACTATAGTCTGGAGAAGGGATGATGCAATTTCACTATACATCGGAAACAAATCTAAAAACATAAACTTATTGAAGATAGCAGAAGAATTTAGTGGTGGAGGACATCCCTTCGCATGTGGTTTCAGAATGAAGTTATCATGGAAGAGTAAAATCATAAACTACCTAACATTGAAAAGGAAGATTCTGAAAGAAGTTGAAGATGTTGTGAAAAGGACTATTGAATTAATGTGATCACGTTAAAACCATAATAAGCCCAAATATTCCAATACAAAACAATAAAACCCCAATGGATAATAAACCTGAACCAGTAAGAGAGAAAACTAGCATGCTGGCAGAGAAAAACATTAAAACGAACCCATTAACAATCCAGAAACGATCCCCAGATGCAAACTTCAAACCATAAGTTAAAGTCCAAATAGATAGAGATAGGAGAAATCCAGACAATGCATCTAGCATTCCGATTTGAAATCCAAGGTAAAATAGTATGAAGATCATCCCAAAATAGATTAAAGCTATTACAAAGGCAATTAAACCATAACTAACCTTTTGCAAATAAATCACCAAACCAACAATATATATAGTTAGAAATAAGATAAATGATTTGTCTCAACAGCGAGGGGGCATGGAATGCATAAAAGGGTATTAGTGGCACTTGGTGGAAATGCAATAAAGAGAGCAGAAGAATTGGGTACATATGAAGAACAATTAAGGAACATCTATAAAACATGCATAGAACTTGCAAAAATAATAGAAATGGGATACGATATAGTGATAACACATGGAAATGGACCGCAAATTGGGAATCTACTAATACAACAAGAAGCAGCAGCAAAAGAAGTGCCACCCCAACCTCTAGACGTCCTAGGAGCTATGACGCAAGGACATATAGGATACCTTATACAAAGAACTTTGAAGAATATATTCAAGAAAAGGGGGATAAAGAGAGAGGTTGCAACAATAATAACACAAGTAGAAGTAGATAAAAATGACCCTGCATTCAAAAATCCAACAAAACCAATAGGACCATTCTACAATGAAAAAGAAGCCGAAGAGAAGATTCGTATGGGGATGATCATGAGGAAAGTCAAAGTTGGAGAAGGGAAGACTTACAGGAGGGTTGTCCCATCCCCAGAACCTATAAGGATACTTGAAGGTAAAGTGATAAAAAAGCTTGTAGATGAAGGAGTAATAGTAATAGCATCTGGGGGAGGAGGAATACCTGTAACCTTAGAAAATGATGAGTACACTGGCGTGGAAGCAGTCATAGACAAAGACTTAGCAAGTGAAAAACTGGCGGAAATAATAAATGCAGACATACTCCTAATACTAACCGACGTAGAAAAAGTTAAATTGAATTTTGGAAAACCAGATGAAGTAGACATAGACGAAATGACTATAGAAGAAGCTAAAAGGTATTATGATGATGGACATTTCCCACCTGGAAGTATGGGGCCAAAAATACAAGCTTGTATAAGATTTATAGAGTGGGGTGGAGAATTGGCAATAATAACATCACTAGAAAAGGCTGCAGAAGCATTGGAGGGGAAAACTGGAACAAGAATCTATAGGGGGTGAGGAGGATTTGAGCATCGAACATAAGGAGAATGCGATGAAAGAAGTGAAGGATATAAAAGTTGCAATAATAATTGTAAGCACATCTAGATATGAAAGGAAGATTCGTGGAGAACCCTTTGAAGATGAATCTGGAGAAATGGCTAAAAGGATAATCGAAAAATATGGGTATACAGTTACATGTAAAGAGATAATACCAGATGATAAAAGAATAATACAAATGGAGGCAAAGAGGAAGATCGAGGAAGGCAATGATGCAATAATATTCATAGGTGGAACAGGGTTAAGTAAAACAGACTTAACGTATGAAGCGATAATGGAGATTGTGGAGAAGAATATGGAAGGGTTTGGAGAGATATTTAGGATGTTAAGCTATAGGGAGATAGGGTCCGCAGCGATAATGTCTAGAGCTATAGCTGGAATTCTAGATGGAAGATTACTTGTAGCGATACCTGGATCACCAAATGCCATACCCATAGCCTTAGAAAGACTGATACTACCAGAATTACGCCACATAATATTCCATGCAAGGGGAAGGTAGATGGGGAAGAGAAGGAAGATCATCGAAAGGAGAATGGAAATAATTGAAGCAATTAAAAAGCTAGATGAAAATGTTGATCTAATAATAGTTGAAGGTAAACGGGACAAGTATGTCTTGAGAAAACTTGGATGCAAAACCAATATAATAGCCCTAGGAGATGCTCATAAACCATTATTAACATTAATGGAATCTCTAAACACGAAATATATGGGACTTAGAGTTGCAATACTAACAGACTTCGATGAAGAGGGGGAAGAGATAGGTAAAAAGATAGAAAAGATGCTTGAAGGTAGTACTTTAAAGGTAGAGAGAACTTTAAAAGATAGACTTAAGAAAGCTATGCTAGAAGAGAATAGAAGAAGAATAGAAGAGTTAATTGGATTATTGAAAGAAGAAATTTAAATTTAAAAATACCATTAATTTCTAATTGAATTCTGGAATTGATGCACCATGGAAATATATGGTATAGCAGAATTACCACTACATTATGGTAAAGCTCCAAGATGGCTTTTCCAAAGAATGGTTAAATTGGCATCTGAAATACTTGAAATAATGTATAATGAATTTGGGGAACTGAAGATAATGGAGAGATTAAGCAATCCACTATGGTTCCAAGCATTTAGCAATGTTCTAGGATTCGATTGGCACTCTTCAGGGTCAACTACAGTAACATGTGGAGTTTTAAGGGAAGCTCTAAATAGAGTGGAAATAAATTTAGCACTAGCTGGAGGTAAAGGTAGGAAGAGCCTTGAAACCATTAACGACATAAAGAATATATCAAACAAGTTCGGGTTGAACGATGAAGATGTAACTAAACTTGAAGAGAATAGTAGGTTAACTGCAAAAGTAGATAATGTAGCATTACAAGATGAATTCACAATATATCATCATGCAATGCTGATATCTAAAGATGGGAAATGGTGTGTAATACAGCAGGGGATGAACACCGACTTGAAATGTGCAAGGAGATACCACTGGTTCTCGGAGGATATAAGAGATATGGTTGAAGAACCACATAAAGCAATATCATGCCAAATAAAGATGGAGAGAATTTTGAATCTAATAGATAGGGAAAGTGCAAATGTCAGGAAAACCATAGTGGATATAGTTAATGAAGGGCCATCGAAAATAAAGAGATACTTATCTGAAGCAAACAGAATATTGTGTAAAATTGAAGGTATTGATAAATGGATAAACAGATCCACGGTTACTAATAGAACTATGAGCGACAACAGATACGTAATATATAAACCAATAGATGAAAGGAAGATCGATTGGAGTAAACTTGAAGAAGTATACAGTGTTAAAGTGGAAGATTTCAAGAACCTCCTATTACATCCAGGTATAGGTCCAAAGACCATTAGAGCCCTATCATTAATCTCAGAACTGATATATAATGAACCTCCATCAAAAAGAGATCCGGTAACACATATATACGATCCAGTAAAGTGGTCTTATGCCGTGGGAGGGAAAGATGGAATTCCATATCCAATATCTAGGAAGCATTATGATGAGGTAATATTCGAATTGAAAAGCATAGTGGAAGCCATAAAAAGAGATGAAGAGGAAAAAAGGATGGCTTTCAGAAACCTTAAAAAGATATCTGAAAAATGGGGTATTGAAATTTAAGTTAACCTTTAAGGATACCATGCTTCTCCAGTAAATCAGCAACTAAATCTATTGGGAGAGCATACCTAACATTATTATCTCTACCCACCATAGTCTCAGCCATGAACATGGAATTCAAAATAGCTTCCTCAACAGCTTCCACAGTAGCCTTAAACAAATATGACATGTACCCTTCACTTAACACTTGAATTTCACGAATTGGAGATTCCTCATAATGGGGGATCCTATTAGCTGTAGAAAATGCCACTACGAAATCTCCACTACCATGAGACGAATACCCACCAGTCCTCGCAATACCATGAGTTGCACGTTTAGCCAATCTATGAAGTTGCCTAGCAGTTAAAGGTGCATCCGTAGCTACTATTATCACTATAGATCCACTCCCATCACCACCTCTACCACCATAATCTTTCAACTTCAACCCCACAGGAATTCCAGCTATAGTTAAATCTTCCCTACGACCAAAATTGGATAAAACCAGTACACCCACAACGTATCTTCCAATATCACTAGGAAGCACTCTAGAGGCGGAGCCTATTCCACCTTTAAACTCGAAACATGACATTCCAGTTCCAGCTCCAACATTACCTTCAACAACGGGATTTGAAGAAGCATTTTCAATAGCTTTAAAGACATGTTCATGTTTAACATGTCTCCCCCGAATATCATTTAAGAATCCATCATTACACTCCAATACAACTGGATTAACAGTGCCAGTACTAACACCTATATCTGGATTTAAATTCAACATATACTCTATAATTGCATCAGCCACTATACCCACATTCAAAGTGTTAGTTAAAGCTATAGGAGTCTCCAATTGTCCAAGTTCATTTAATTGAGCTAAACCAATAGGTTTACCAAAACCATTAATTATGAAGGAACTTGCCACAACCTTACTCTTAAAAACATTCCTATCCTCATGCGGAAATATTACGGTTACGCCAGTCCTAATTGGACCCTTACCTGGAATAAGCTTTCCCTCACCTTCAATGATAGTGCAATGACCCACCATAACCCCTTTAACATCAACTATTGAATTGCTAACACCAGTATCAAATACGCCTATCTTCAATCCAATATCCCTAACCCTCACCCTGCCCAAAAACATCACCAAACAATTATTTAAGAGGGCTTTTGAAAATTTAAGTTTGTATGATTCCTGAAAAAGTAATTAGATTGCTTAGAGGAGAACCTAGAGAATACTACATCATTGATGGAGAAACAAAACTTCTAAGACCAGAATTATATCCACATGGCAAAGATAAAGTGCCAATACTCTGTGAAACTGAAGAGAAGCTTCCAATATATAAGGGGTATATGAGTGGATTTAGATCTATAATAAATGTTTCAGATGAAGGATACATAATAAAACTGAAGGGGATAGGAATACCATTCAAAGATGTAAAACCAATCTACAAGAACAACACCATATACACCTACTATTTCACAAATGAGTATATTGGAACTGGACAGTTAATGTGGGGATTCATGACACCAAATGAAGCTGAAGAAGAATTAAATAATATGATAATGTTAAGAGAGCTGGGAATACCGGTTCCAGAACCCATAGGATTAGGATACTATGATAAGATAAGATTACTGAAAGTAAAGGATAGATATGAACTTACGAACAAGATAATGAGTGGTGGACGTGGAGAACTCATAAAGATGCTTGAAGAAAGCACATGGGAGCAACGGGGTGCATGCATATTCTACAAAAATATAAGTGACATTAGAGTAGATGAAATACTATACGGACTATTAATACCAAAAGTGGATAAGATAATTAACATTAAGGAAGTTAAATCATATCTTAAATGGCTTGGATCCTCCTGTGGATACAATCTAAGATTACTTCACGAAAATGGCATAATACATGGAACAGTATATGACCCCAGTGGATTCGGAATATACACAAACTCCCATTTAGCAAATCATGTGGTAGGATTGGAAGAAACATACATAACAGACTTCCATTTAACAAGAAAGATTCGTGGAAAGGAATTTGAAAGAATAAAAATGGAAGAATACTATGCTTTATGGCATGTTATGAATCCACTACCATCAGCAGAGAAATTTATAATAGCACAAGTGAAACGTACAACAATACTAAACGCTCCAGAAGTAATTTCGCAAATGCATACATGGGAGGGGTTTCAAGCCTTTAATGAAATAGCAAGTCTTCATGGAGGATACTATAGACCTGGAAACATATACGAGGAATTCACAGAAAGTCTGATAGAAGGTATAGAGTATGGATACAATAAAATGAAGAAATATGAATTAGAACGAAATATGAAAAGGAAAATGCTCATGATTCTAAGCATATTGAAGGATGCCTTCCTAGAACTCTATGGACTCCCAAAAGGTATGGAGAGAGGGAGAGAGGTTGTTGATATAGTTATGGATTCAAAGAAGATAGATGAAAAGACAATTTCAAGAAAAATAAATGAAATTAAAGGTAGAATTGAAGAACTACTTTGAGCGGCTCTTATCAATTTCCAGCAAAACTTCTTCCATTATACTTAAAGCTTTATCCATTAATTCAATGGATATATTTAATGGTGGAGATATCCTAATTGATGATACACCACAACCTATAACTGCAACACCACGCTTAAAACAGTTGATTAAGAAAGACTCAAGCTCCTTAACAGCAGGCTCTTTACTCTTCCTATCCTTAACAAGTTCGACTCCTATCATAAGCCCCTTACCCCTAATGTCACCTATAAGCTCAATCTTTTCAGCCATCTCCCTAAACCTCTTCATAGCGTAATCTCCAATTTTCACAGCATTCTCCATTAATCTCTCCTCCTCAATGACATCAATAACTGCTGATGCTGCAGCACATGAAACTGGATTACCTCCAAAAGTAGATGCATGACTACCTCTTGGCAAAGACATAACATCAGCTCTACCAATCACAGCTCCAAGTGGGAGTCCAGCAGCAATCCCCTTAGCCACAGTGATCAGATCTGGAGTTACGTTCCAATTCTCTATTGCAAACCACTTCCCAGTCCTACCCATACCACTTTGAACTTCATCTGAAATCATTAGTATACCGTAATTATCACACAACTTCCTGATCTTAGACCAATATTCCGGGGGTGGAACTATATAGCCACCTTCACCTTGTATTGGCTCAAACACTATACAACTAGTTTCATCTGGTGGAACAAACTTCTTAAAGTAATACTCATCTATGAAGTCTACACACCAATATCCACACTCAGGGTATCTCTGCTTCCACGGGCATCTATAGCAGTATGGGTATGGCACATGCTCAACGCTGGGTAGTAGGGGGGCAAACCATTTACGCTGAACAGGCTTACTGGAAGTTAAGGTAACACTTCCAAATAATCTACCATGAAATGCCCCTATATACGCCATAATGTATGGTCTTGAACCCTTAAAGTATCCTCTAGCAACCTTCATTGCACCCTCAACAGCCTCAGCACCACTATTACAGAGGAAGACACGCTTCTGAAAGTCTCCAGGAGTTATCTTACAAAGCTTCTTAGCTAACTCCACAGCAACATCATACCAGAAGTCTGTTAACGAGTAATGAAGATATTTTTCAGCTTGCCTTTTAATTGCCTCTACAACCTTTGGATGACAATGACCAACAGAAGTGACTGCTATACCAGCATTCAAATCGATATACTTATTACCATCAACATCAGTTAATATGCAACCTTTAGCTTCCTTCAAAACAAGAGGATACCAACGTACAAAGGATTGCATTAGAAACGTTTCATCCTCTTCCAAAATCTTCTTGGCATTAGGTCCTGGAGGTGTAACTATAATTTTCGGAACATCAATTTCGGTCAAAATTTACACCAAAATATAGTCATCAGCTAAACTTTAAAGGCTTTCTATAATAGATTTGTACACTATTTCGCCATTAACAATAGTCATTAAAACTTTAACATCCTTTATCCTACTTTCATCTATGGAGAATGGATCCTCTGAGAGAACAATCATATCAGCATACTTCCCAACTTCAAGAGACCCCTTAATCTTCTCCTCAAAACCGATGTACGCGGCATTTTTAGTGAATAAAAGTGCTGCTTCAATTGGAGTTAAACATTCATCATACGTATACTTGTATAGCTCTATACCATCATACTTCCCCCTACTCACAGCAGAATAAATCTGATATAGTGGGTCAAGTGGATCTACAGGGCAATCCGATCCACCAGCAATTTTCACACCAGCTTCAATCATACTCTTAAATGGGTAAACCCACTTAGCTCTATCAGGCCCAACCCTATCCACAGCCCAGAAATCGGATATTATGAATCTAGGCTGAATAGATGCACATACACCTAAATCACTCATCAACTTAATAAGTTCTGGAGACATTATCGATGCATGCTCAATTCTATGCCTATAATCAGCTCTCGGATTCTTTGAAAGAACTTCACTAAAAACTTTTAGAGCTAACTCCACAGCCCTATCGCCAATAGCGTGAACTGCAACTTGCAATCCACCATCATGAGCTCTAGACACTATATCCCTAAACCTTTCAATTGGCATAGTCAAGATACCCATACTACTTGGATCATCACTATATGGTGACCTTAAAGCTGCAGTTCTAGCTCCAAGAGAACCATCAATTAAAACTTTAACACCATTAATCTTTATGAAATCATCACCAAATCCTCTCTTCAACCTCAAAACTAGCAATTCATCTAAATACTCAGCTGAAATGTATAGACATACTCTAACCTTAAGCTTCCCCAAACTTCTAGCAACCTGTAAAGCTTCAATTTCCTCTGGAATCGCAGAAACGAAATGTACAGATGTTATCCCATGGGATAAAGCTTCATTACATGCAAGCTCCACAGCCTTAACATAATCATCAAGAGATGGCTGTGGAATCTTAGACCAAACAAGCTTCATAGCAGATTCCCTAAGAATCCCTGTGGGTTCACCATTCTCATCCCTATCAATCTTTCCACCTTCAGGGTCAGGGGTATATCTATCAATTCCAGCAATCTTTAAAGCCAAGGAATTAGCTACAGCAATGTGACCGCAAACCCTTCTCAGGAAAACCGGGTTTTCCGGTGCAACTTCATCTAAATCCCACCTATTCGGATATCTCTTCTCAGAAAACTTATCTTGATCCCAACCTCTACCGAGAATCCATTTTCCAGGCTCTAAACTTTCAACACGTTTCTTAACTAAACCCTTAAATTCATCTATGGATTTAACATCTCTCAAATCAAGTATTGAAAGTGAAAGTCCAACTCCAATGAAATGTATATGCGTATCAATGAAACCGGGCAAAACAGTTTTCCCCTTCAAATCAATAGTCAAAGTGTTATCGCCAATGAGACTCTCAACATCCCTAGAAGAACCCAGAAAGATTATCTTACCATCTTTAACAGCTAAAGCTTCAAATACCCTATTCCCCTCATCAAAAGAGTATATCCTACCATTAACTAACACGAGATCAGCTTTCAAATCAACCATACAAGATCAATTATAAAGTAATGCCACTTAAAACTATTTAAACGTAATCAATCCCAACCCTCCCTTAGAAAGGGTAATATATGGAGTATTGGATACGTATCCATGGTGATTAAATGTACGATATAATAATAAACAATGCAAAGATAGTTGATGGAACTGGAAGCCCATGGTACTATGGGAGCATAGCCATAAGGAATGGCAAAATAGTGGAAATTAAGAGGAAGGGGAAATTCAAAAGTGGAGAACACGTAATAAACGCAGAGGGTTTAATGGTAGCTCCTGGATTCATAGATATGCACAGCCATTCAGATGCATACCTACTAATAAATCCTAAAGCTGAAAGCAAAATTAGGCAGGGGGTTACACTGGAAGTCATAGGGAATTGCGGTTCAAGCATGGCTCCAATACTACCAGACAAACTAAGTGAATTCAAAAGAAGATTAGGAGAACTTGCACAATACATAACATGGGACTGGTCAACATACAAGGAATACAAGGAGAAGCTAATGAAGAATGGAATAGCATTAAACGTTGCCCCACTAATAGGGCATGGAACATTAAGAGTAAATGTTATGGGATATGAGAATAGAGAGCCAACAATGGAAGAACTTGAAGAAATGAAGAGATTACTTGAGCAATGCATGAAAGATGGAGCCTTCGGATTATCCACTGGACTAATATACACCCCCGGAAGCTACGCTAAAACCGAAGAGATAATTGAACTTGCAAAAGTAGCGGCAAAATATGGTGGAATATACTCTTCACATATAAGAAGTGAAGCAGACAAGCTCATAGAAGCCATAATGGAAGCAATAAGGATAGGTAAAGAGGCAAAAATTAGAGTAGAAATTTCACACTTAAAATCAGCTGGAATTAGGAATTGGGGAAAGATAGTGGAAGCACTAAAAAGAATTGAGGAAGCAAGATTGGAGGGGGTGGATGTAACAGCCGACTTCTACCCATACACAGCTGGAAGCACAAGCTTAACAGCTTGCATACCACCATGGGCTCACGTAGGCGGAATAGAGGAGATGATCAAGAGACTAAAAGACCCTGAACAAAGAATGAAGATAAGAAGGGATATAGAAGCAAGCATTGAAGGATGGGAGAATCTTGCAAACCTAGCTGGATGGGATAAGATAATAGTGGCATCATGTGAAAAGAATAAGCAATATGAAGGGTTAAGTATAAGCGAAATAGCTAAGATAAATGGGAAAGATCCATACGATCAAGCATTCGACCTAATAATAGAGGAGGAGGGAAGAGTACAGATAATACTACACATGATGAGAGAAGAAGACATGTTGGAAGCATTAAAAAGCCCATATACAATGGTTGGAACAGATGGATCAAGCATAGCACCATATGAACCTCTAGGAAGAGGAAAACCTCACCCAAGAAGTTATGGAACATTTCCAAGAATTATTGGGAGATATGCAAGAGACAAGAGGGTTATAACCATAGAAGAAGCTATCAGAAAGATGACATCACTACCAGCCAACAAACTTGGATTGAAGGATAGGGGGATTATGAGGAGAGGGTTCTGGGCAGACCTAGTAATATTCAACCCAAAAACAATAATAGATACAGCATCCTTCGAAAACCCACATCAATATCCGGAAGGAATAGAATACGTAATAGTAAATGGGAAAATAGTTATAGATAGAGGCGAACATACAGGAGAATTGCCTGGAAAAGTTCTGGAAAGAGAATGAACTAAAATAGTGTAAAGCTTGAATGAGAAGACAAAACAATATAAATATTCAACCCCTCTAATTTATTTAGTGACAAGTAATGAGTGAATGGGATCCAATACTCTTTCAACTTGGAGTTGGAGCCATAACAGGATTCATAGTTGGATATGCATTGAAGAAGATAATGAAGGTATTGATAATCATCATGGGAATATTCCTACTGGCACTAGCATACTTACAGTGGAATGGAATTATAAAGGTGGATTATGCAACACTAATAGGTAAAATAGAGAATGCCACAAAAAGCCTTCTAGGGGAATCCACACCATTAATAAGCCAAATAACAGCCAATATACCTTTCGCAGGATCATTTCTAGCTGGATTTTATATAGGATATAAAAAGGGTTGAAATTTAAGTATCTAAAAATTCAAGCTAGCTTCTCTAAATCGGAAACCTTAATACCGTAACGCCATAAATCCTCTTCATACTGGAATATTAGAGGTAAACCGCCTGTGTGTATGAACAACACCTTAGACCCCTTCTCTATAACCCCTTTATCCACGAGATCCATTAAACCCATAAAAGCCTTTCCAGTATATAATGGGTCTAAGAGTATAGCTTCCATCTTTGCAACTCTCCGCATAACCTCCACAACATCCTTAGTCACTATCCCATATCCACCACAAGTATACTCATCATAAACTATGATGTCCTTATCATCAAGTTTAACAGGTAGCTTCAAGTACTCCACAGAATCTTCAGCAAGCCTCTTAATTCTATTGGAAACAAGATCCCTTGAAGGTCCACATGAAATCCCCAAAACCTTAATTCCACTATTCAGATTCTTCATCCCCAAACATAATCCAGTCTGCGTTCCACCAGAACCTGTAGAATGAACTATGTAATCCACTTTCACACACATTTCATTTAATTGATGGAGAATTTCCACAGAAGCATTCAAGTATCCTAAAACACCAACTTTACTTGCACCACCACCCGGAATTATATATGGCTTCCTACCTTTAGCCTCTTGCTCCCTTGCAACCTCCTCTAAAACCTTTGGAATTTCACTACTGGGAACATCAACAATTTTAATCTCAGCATCAAATAATACATCTAATAGAAGATTCCCCTTAACCTTCTTAGGACCTGTAGCTGTGAGAATTAAAATTGGATGCAAATTATATAGTTTACATGCAGCTGCAGTCAATCTAACATGATTTGAACATAAAGCCCCAACAGTTATTATGGTATCACAATTCTTTTTCAAGGCATCCCCCAATAGGTATTCAAGCTTCCTAGCTTTATTCCCACCCATAGCCAACTCCATGTAATCATCACGTTTAATATACAATTCAATACCGAGCTCTTCACTAAGCTTAGGCATATACTGTATTGGTGTTGGCAAACGTACAAGTCTAACTCTTGGATGATCACCTATAGATAAAACCAAACCTATACACCAAACTGCTATATCATATAATCAGTATAAAAGTGTTAGTGTTTATTTACGCTGGAGCAACCTTCAACCTCAACCCTACAACATCAACAATCTTAACCTTCTGCCCCCTCTTAATATCGAAATCAGAGAATGCAGTCCACTCCTCACCAAAAACGTGTACAACACCATTTTCACCAGCTTTAAAATCGGTTTTGGCAACTCCAGTCATTCCAATAAGTCTCTTAGGATCTAACATCCCCCTAGCCCTCCTCCAACTCTTCCTAACATTATGTACATATATGATGAGGAAACCTCCTCCAATAGCCAACATGGATACGAAAACATATTGTGGAACTCCAATTTCAATATATGGTTGCTCCCTATACATAAATAATATCCCTAAGGCATACATTACTAAACCCAGAAAACCAAATAACTGTATACCAGGATATTGTAGTTCCACAAGTATCAATATGGATCCAATTATCAGCAAAGCTAAAGCTGTGGCACTAGGCCCAATTAAACCCATACCAAAGAGAGATAAAACTATCATTGCCGCTCCAATAAAGCCATAAACCTGAACCCCAGCAGTAAGTAGATCTATTAGTATAAGCCAGAATCCAAGTTCGAAGAGTAAACCAACAATAAGTGGATCATTGAGTAACGAGTATAACTGTGAGGCAATACTCCTACCAACCACAACAACTTCATAATCACTCCAACCAAGTACAGATAAAACCTCTTGAAGAGAATTAGCCTTAAAATCAGCTATTCCAAGCTCCAAAGCCCTACTAACAGTTAAATCAAGATTCTCAGTAACAAATTTAACTGCAATATCAACCCTACTATCATTGAAACCATACTTCCTCTCAGCAAGAGCTCTCATACGTTCAATAGCATAATTCAAGATTTTAGGGTCAACTGGTTCACCAGCAGTACTTCTAGGTTGACAGGAACCTATGACACTACCATCAGACATTACAAGATAGTTAGCTGCAAGAGCAATAAATGTTCCAGCTGAAACAGCCTTAGCCCCTGGAGGGCCAACCCAAACAACAGTTTCAACTTTAGAGCTCACAAGAGCATTAATTATTGTATCCATGCTATCCATATATCCACCATAAGTATTCAACCTAATAATTAGAGGTGCATTGAAAGCTTCAGCTTTAGATAAAGCATTCAAAATATACTCAGCAACACCAGCATCAATAGTGGCATCAACCTCAACATAATAAACTCTAAGAGGAGATGAAAGGGCAATATATGGCTGAATGGAAAGTGATATGAAGTAAACTAGAATGAGAATTAAAGATACGTGAAGATGCTTATCCCTAAACATAAACATTCAATATCAATTATAAAATTGGATGAACGTAGATAAAAATATAGTTAGTTATAAGTAGTGTAATTAAAATGCATGGAAATTTAACACATAAAATTCATCAAATTAAACAAAGTTAACAATACAATTATTAATCCACATCACTCAAAATATTTGATGTGAAATTATGTGGAGACATATACAGCTAGAAATAGCAAAGTATGGTAGAAAACTAACTGAAAAGGGGTTTGTATGTGGTCACGGGGGAAACATAAGTGTAAAGGTCAATGAAAACATATACATAACCCGTAGAGGAGCATCATTAGAAGACATATCGATTAGAGATATAGTTCAAATCCCCCTCAAACATGAAAGCGAAGCCGATAAACATGCTTCAAGCGAAGCACCAGTACACAGGGAAATTTACATTAAAACCGATTATAAGGCAATAATACACGCACATCCACCATACACAATTGCAGTATCATACTTCTTCAATGAAATAGAACCACTTGAAATAGAAGCCGCAATTAAAATGGGAAGCATAAAGGTGATTGAAGGGAAAAGTGGAACTAGAGAACTTGGAACAAAAATAGTTGATAACCTAGGGCCATGCAATGCAGTGATAGTTAGAGGACACGGAGTCTTCGCAACTGGATCAAACTTGGAAGAAGCATATAGAGCAACATGCAATGTAGAAAAGAATTGTAGACAAAAATATTTAACTGAACTTCTAAAGTCCACTGGACTTAAATTCATAAAACCAATGGAAATTTAAACTCTTTAAATAAATTAGTAGGTAAATGAGGGGTAAACATTGAGTGAAATATACGATGTAATCATAATTGGAGCTGGACCAGCAGGGCTATCCGCAGCCATATGTGCTTCTAGAACTGGACTCAAAACATTAGTTATTGAAAAGAATGCTCCAGGAGGAAATTTGGCGAAAATGAAAAGTTTGGAAAATTATCCTGGAATTCCCACACTACCAAACCCCATGGATCTTGCAATGCGAATGTATAATCAAGCATTAAAATTTGGAGCCAAAATAGTTTACCCAGAACAAGTTTTAGGATTAGAAGTGAAAGGAGCATTAAAAATTGTAAAGTGTAAAGGTGGAGAATATAGAGGATACGCATTGATAATAGCTACTGGCAGGGAGAAGGGTGAAACCACTATTAAGGGGGAGAGTGAACTCATAGGTAGAGGGGTGAGTTACTGTGCCAAATGTGATGGCCCACTATACAAAGGCAAAACAATAGCTCTAACTGGGAGAGACGAGGAAATATTAAGCGAAATGGAGCTCTTATCCAATTATGCTGAGAAACTATATGTAATAACTGAAACTTTAAATGAAAGAGTAATTGAGGAATCATCCAAGTACAGTAACGTTGAGTTATTGAAGGGGAGAATTGAAGAATTAAGTGGTATTGAAGATGGTATATCTATCAAGATAGTGAGAGATAATGAAAGTTTTGAAATAAAATGTGCTGGAATTTTCATTGCCAGTAGAGAAGAACCCAAAACCGAGATATATAGAGCTGCTGGGATTAAACTGAACGATCAAGGATACATAGCTGTGAACTTAAATCAAGAAACCAATATTAGAGGGGTATACGCAGCTGGAGATGTAACCGGTAGGGGGATGCAAGTGGCTATTGCAAGTGGAGATGGATGCATGGCGGCTATATCAGCATTAAAGTATGTTCAAGCATTAAAGAAGAGCATGAATGACATAAAATTTGATGGGAAAATATTCTACATAGAATTGGAGGAAGGAGTTAAAGCCTATCATAGAATTGAAGAAACAGAAGATGAAATTAGAATGATAAGCACTTACACTCCCCCAGAATATAGGGGTTTAGGATTAGCTTCAAAGATAATTGATGTAGCAGTAAATTACGTTAAAAATAGAGGGAAGAAGGTTGTAGTAGAATGTAGTTATGTGAAGAGCTGGATGGAGAAGAATAAGGATAAAATTTCAGATCTAAACATCGAGTACAGAATTAAAGCTTAAATAAATCACTTTTTATCCTCCATAAACTTCTTGAAAGCTACATATTCCTGGATTATCTTTACAAAGTTATCCCTCACAGGCTCATAAACTCTTTTATAGAATTCCTGCTGACTCTCTAAAGTCTCCTTAGAAAACCTCTTAACATAGTCTACAGCTGCTTCCCAAGCTATATTAAATGGAACCACAGAACTTATCTTACTTGCAATTTCCCTATCAAAGCTATCTGGAGTTTGAACGACATCTCCTATAACATAATATCCACTACTTGAAATAGGAACCTTCTCATCTCCAAGACTATCAAAATTGTATTTACCCCTAATAGCCCCTGCATCTTCAAACCTCTTCCGTGAGAACCCATATTTAGGTTTGTAGTACTTTGCCCAAGCATAGAATATGGCTCTATTCAAGCCGAAAGATTTAGCTTTATCGATATCCCCTCTCAAAACGTAGTATCTCGCAGCTTGAAGTAAAGCCATAGTCTGAAATCTACCAATATGTCCACTAATTGCGGGTATACTGATTGCCATGGATAAAAGACTCTTAGTGGGTTTTGAATGCTTAGATTTTAAACCCATCTTTGGGATATATCCTCCAACCTCCCTATAAGCTTCTAAAGCCAATTCATCAGCTTCACCATCAACATAAACCCTCCAATCCATATTATGCTTAAATGATGAAGGGTTAGTCCAAGATATATCGAAAGAATCAATTTCATTTGGTTTAAAGCACACAGCAACTATATCATGTTCCCTATGAAGAGATAATGGAGAAGTGAAAACTCTCTGAATATCAATCTTATTCTCAACTTTGAATTCCCTATCCAAGTTAGAGACCTTTAAAACTATATCTCTAATCTTATCCCAACACTTACTTATTGTATACTCAACAATGGCATAAGCTACATCAAGTGGGTGAACTTTACTTAAAACATCCTTTGAAATTGCATTTTCATGTAAATGTATATGTAACCCTCTACCAGACCACTTCAAGTAAATAGATTTACATACCCCTTTACTCTCAAGAAAGCTGACGATAATCCTTGCCACATCCAATGTCAATTTAACATTACTGAGTGAGCCATCAACATCCCAAATAGGTGTACATCCAATAATGTTATCTAGATCTTCTAGATCCTCACGCTTATTAAGGACGCTGTATATGTTTATGGAACCATAAAAGCTTCTAACATTAATCCACACATGACTCTCAAGGAAACGTTTAAATGAAGCTTCATCTTTAAAGGATAGAGGTGGACCATTCCTACTCCAATATCTAAAGAAGATACGCTTCTCACCAGAACTTTTAGCTTCAGCAGCAACCCAACGCATCCTACAATAATCCAGAATTTCACTTACAACTCTCCTATCCGAATAATACTTCAAAACATCTCTAGCCATCATACAATTAAAATTTAAACAATAACCCACCATAAAAACATGATGCCATAAAGTGTAGAGTAGAAATGCTTATAAACATTGAGCATTAGAAAGAGCATTGAAATTCCACAATATGGTGGTATGGAGTGAACTATGAAAAACTATTCTCTAAAACAGCTGGACATATGAGGCCATCAGAAATAAGGAGACTATTAAGGTGGGCTACACAGAAAGATATAATTAGCTTTGGAGGGGGGATACCAGATCCAAAAAATATACCAAAAGAAGATCTTGCAGAAATCACGAAGAGAGTCATACTGGAGTACGGGGAGGAAGCATTAATATACGGTCCCACCAGAGGAAATAACATACTACTAGAAGAAGTTATAAAATTCATGGGTAAAAATGGTATAAAAGTTAAAGGAGTTGAAGAACTCGTAATATTAACTGGAAGTCAACAAGGGTTAGATCTATGGGCTAGAGTTCTACTAAACCCAGGAGACATAGTATTTGTAGAAGCCCCAACATACTTAGCAGCTTTAAATGCATTTGCACCATACCAGCCAAACATAATTGGAATACCATTAGATGATAATGGTATGAAGACAGACATATTGGAGGAGAAGATAAAGGAGAACATTAGAAGGAAGAGGAAGATAAAGTTCATATACACAATACCCACATGCCAAAACCCCTCAGGATACTCCATGAGCCTTGATAGGAGAAAGCATCTAATGGAAATAGCATCAAAATACGACCTCCTAATACTAGAAGATGACCCATACAGCTACTTCCTATACGAGAAAGTTGAAACAACACCATTAAAAGCCATGGATAATGAAGATAGAGTAGTCTTCATGAGCACATTCAGTAAAATGATAGCACCTGGACTTAGAGTTGGATGGATGGCTGGAAACGAGAAGATAATAGAGAAGATAATATTGGCTAAGGAAGTTGCAGACCTATGCACATCACCATTAAGCCAATACATAGCTGCAGAAGCTCTAAAAACTGGATTACTGGAAAAGCATCTACCAAGAATTAGGGAGATTTATAGGGAGAAAAGGGACGTGATGATGAGCTCCCTCGAAACATATATGCCAAATGGATCCAAATGGGTTAAACCCGTCGGAGGAATGTTCATATTTGCATGGGCCCCAGAAGGGGTTGACACAGAACTAATAGCCCAAAAAGCAATAGAGAAGTATAAGGTTGCATATGTCCCTGGAAGATCATTCTACCCAGATAAGTCAGTTAGAAATGCCATGAGATTAAACTTCACATACCCATCAAAAGAGCAAATAGTGGAAGGGGTAAGAAGACTTTCACAAGTAATAAAAGAAGAAATGAGATAATCGATAATATAACAGCAATGGTTGTGAAATCAAAATGCATGAATGGGCTCTCGCAGAAGCTGTGGTAATGTCCGTATTAAGAATTGCAAAAGAAAAGGGGTTAAAAGAAGTAAAGGAAGTTGTCATTAAAATTGGAGAACTACAACAAATAGATATTGAAATATTCAAATTCGCCCTTTCAGAACTAAAATCAGAAAGGAATCTGGAGAATGTGGAATTCAAGCTAGAAACTATTGAAGCAGAAATGATGTGTAGAAAGTGTGGATATAGATGGAAGTTTAAAGATGAAAGTTTGAGTGAAGATGTTAAAGAAGCCATACACTTCATACCAGAAGTAGCACATACATTCATGAGATGCCAGAAGTGTGGAAGTCCAGACTTCGAAATAATAAGTGGTAGGGGGGTTTGGATAGAAAGCATAAGTGGTGTTACTTGATGGATCCAAGGATAACTGCAATAAATGAACATGTTAAAAACATTAGAAACGTTATAGCAGTGGTTAGCGGGAAGGGGGGTGTAGGTAAAAGCATAATTTCAACAATAATGGCACTACAACTCTCCAGAATGGGGTACAAAGTTGGATTACTAGACACAGACTTCACAAGTCCAGCCACACACATAATATTAAATGCTGAAGAATTAACGCCGAAAGAGGAGAAGGGGGTAATACCTCCAGAAATCCATGGATTAAAGTATATGACAATCACATACTACACGAAAAATAATCCAACACCATTGAGAGGTATAGACATCTCCAACGCTCTAATAGAACTATTATCCATAACTAGATGGGGGGAACTAGACTACCTAATAATAGATGCACCTCCAGGGATAAGCGATATAATACTAGACTTGCTGAGAATTAATTGGAGGATAAAATTCGTAATTGTAGTAACACCATCAAAATTAGCTATGGAAACTGTTAAGAAACTTATAAAATTACTGGAAGAACAAAGTGGAGAAATAATTGGAGTAATAGTAAACATGATCATGGGTATTGAAACAAACGAGTATAAGAAACTTAACAAAAAAGTATTAGTGGAAATACCATTCCAACAAGACTTAGAAAACAAAATTGGGGATGTAGAAAGTCTTCTGGAAAGCATTGTAGGAAGAAAAGTAAAGGAAGCTTTAAACTTAATAATTAAGGAATCTTCTTAAATCCATCTGTTTTTCCATAAATGAGAAATCAATACTCTTACCAAACCTCACCTTCATATAATCCCTTGCTGCTATTGTTGGAACACCAGTTTCATTCTCAATCCACCTAGCCTCAGACTCAGGGCTCTTCATAATCATATGCATCCCAAAATGGGTTATAATAGCCTTCTCAGGCTTAATCTTATTAATAATTTTAGCAGCATCCACACTGGTCATATGCCCCTCCCAAGGTTTACCACCAGGCCTCAAAACTGAAAGTATGATTAGTCTAACACCACCATAGTATTCTTCAACATCATCAAAATATTCGGAGTCAGGAATATAGGCGAAATCTCCATACTGAGTTCTAAATCTAAAACCAATAGTACTTGGATCACTATGAACAGCTTTACAAACCTTAACCTCCAAATCACCTATAACCATTGAAAAACCGATCTTAGCTTCATAAACTTCTGAAGGTATTGATTGATGATACTTCGATAAAACCTTCTCACAAACATCATTACCATATAAGACACTAGTAGAAGCCAGTAAAACCCCTCTCTTTATAGTGGTACCTTCACTCATAGCCTCTATCATCACAGCAACATCATTGGAATGATCTGGATGAGCATGTGAAACCAGTATCCCATTGATTTTACGTGGATCTAAACCCATCTCAATAGAGTAAACTAATGCCCCTGGACCTGGATCCACATGAATATTAGACTTAGAACTAATAATCCTAATACCACCAGTCCTCCTCTTCTGAGTAACCATCGAAAACCTTCCACCACCAGTCCCAAGGAAAATTATTTCAACAGACAATTCAACCACAATCAAATTTATGAATGAAAAATATGAATAATAGTTTTACCCTCAATATAAGTGGTGGTAACCCGTGAATAAAGATGAAATCTACGAGAAATGCTATAGTGAAATAATTGAGAGAATTAAAGATAAAGAGTTATTTGAGAGAATGAAGATAATATGCGAAGTTATGAAGAGAAATATCCCATACTACTTCTGGGTTGGATTCTATATTCCAAGAGAAGAGTATCTAGAACTAGGCCCTTCAATGGGTCCCCCCGCATGTGCAAGAATAGCATACACAGGGGTTTGTGGAACGGCATATAGACTTAGAGAAACAATAATAGTTCCAGATGTAGATAAGTTTCCAGGACACATAGTATGTGACCCAAGATCAAAATCTGAGATATCAGCACCCGTATTCAATTCAAGAGGGGAGGTAATAGCTGTATTCGATGTTGATAGTGATCAATTGGGAAGTTTCGATGAAAAGGATAAAATGTGGATTGAGAAGATATTAAAGGAGGTTTTCACAAAGCCCTAATGGAAACAATCATACATAACCCGCCAATTCTACTACACATCAATTCATTTTTGAATATATAGTTCAGGTCTCCTCTGAGATAGTAATGGTAGATTTCTCCTAACATCATTCAATCTCTCAACACTTATATCACTATACACCATTACACCTTCACGTTCACCAGCATCCGCCAACATCACACCATACGGATCAACTATACAACTCCTACCACAAAATCTTGGTTGAGTCTGATTTGCCATAACCACATAAACTCCATTCTCTATAGCTCTAGCCACAATCATAGTTAATAAATGAACTTCCTTCAAAACTCCACCATACCATGCTGAAGAAACACAAATCAATGTACATCCATTAAGAGCCAAGTTTCTAGCAGTTTCCGGGAAGCGAATATCATAACATATTAGCAAACCAACATTGAATTCACCTAGCCTAACAGGTTTAGCCAACGAATTTCCTGGAACTATGTAATCCGATTCCCTAACATTAAATGCATCAAAAAGATGGGTTTTACGATAAACTGAAAGAACTTCACCAGAACTAGATATTAAAACTGAAGTATCATAAACCCTTCCATGCGGATCATCAGCTTTCTCAGAAAAATTCACGACAACATTGACATTGCAATCTCTCGCATAACGCTTGATTTCACCTATAAAGCCCCCATCAATACACTCTGAAAACTTCAATGAATCCCTATCCAATGGGAAAAACATGGAATATTCTGGGAAGACAACAAGTTCAACGCCAATTTTAGATGCATACTCAATATAACTCAAAATCCTCTTAAGATTCTCATCCTTAGATCTACTAGCATTAAATTGGACAGATGCAACACGCATTTCAACACCACGAATTACACTTATATTTACTATAAAAGATTAAGTTTATTGTGATAGCTTATGAGAATCCTATTAATCCATGCCGAAAAATTTTGGTGGAAAGTTACAAAACCCGTTAGAATACCCATCAGAGATGAATTAACCGATGAAAACAGAGAGGGGATGGAAGAAGACGTCCTAGTAGCATTCACATGTATAGAATCAATAGATGAAGATAGAATTGAAGAGAAATGTTTGAAAGCAGTTGAATCAATAATGGAAGTATCCTCAAGAATAGGTGTGAAGAAGGTGATATTATATCCATATGCACATTTATCCAATCAATTGGGGGGATTAGAAGTAACCGTTAAGGCTTTGAGGATAATAACACAAAATTTAATGGAAAAGGGGTATCAAGTAAAACAATCACCATTTGGGTATTATAAGGAGTTCATGCTACACTGTAAAGGGCATCCATTATCAGAAGCGCTTAGAGTAATATGAAAGGAGCTACGAATAAAAGGGTACCATTGAAGTGATCAGTTAAGGTTAACAGTTTAGTTCATTCAATCTTTATTTCGTATCCCTCTTCCCTTCTACCCTTCTCCTTCTCCAATTTCAGCTCTAGAATCCCATTCTTATAACTTGCTTTAGCACTTTCCTTCCTAACTTTAGCAGGCAATGTTATTTCCTTATAATACTTTCTATCTCCAGTTTGAGCACTCACAATAAGTCTATCACCATCAATTCTAATCCTTATATCCTCCTTATTAACTCCAGGCATTTCCACGATTACTGTTATAGTGTTCTCATCTTCATAAACATCTGCTAAAGGCTCTCTTTCCTCTTCAATTGTTGGTTTACCGTAAAACTTCTTCACATTACCAAACTCCTTGATCGTGGGCTTGCCATCAGGACCTATACTTATCGAGAATCCATATATGAATGGCCCTCTAATCCCCCTCTTCTCTAAATCCTCAAATTCACGTTCAATTTGATCGAAGAGCTCATATGGTGTGGGTATGGAAAATCTCCTAGTAATTTCCTCGAAGAACTCTCTAAACCATCTGTCAAAGGGGTCTTCCCATCTCCTCCTACCAGACATGATAATATCACCAATTAATATGTTATTGGAATAGTTGGATAAATAGTTTTTTAGCTACTACTATTACGGCCAGCACCATCTCTACCCACAGCCTCAACAACAATTTCCTCACTAATCTGTGTAGTGTACAGTTTGTAGTAGAATCCCTGTCTACGCATAAGCTCTTCATGTGTACCCTCCTCCTCAATTACACCATTATGCAATACTATTATCCTATCCCAATCCCTAGCCAACGTCAATCTATGGGCAATTATTATTGCAGTCCTATTTTCAAGGAGCTTCCTTATAGCATACTTAATCATGTACTCAGTCTTCGGGTCAACAGCACTTAAAGCTTCATCTAAAACTAGTATCGGGGGATCCTTAAGCATTGCTCTAGCAAAGGATATCAATTGCCTCTCCCCAGTAGATAGTTTCCTACCAGCCTCACCAGCATCAGTATCATATCCTTTTGGAAGTCTCATAATGAACTCATGAATTCCAAGCCTCTTACAAACATCAATAACCTCATCATCAGTAGCATCAGGCTTACCAATCCTAATATTATCCATTATAGTCCCTCTGAATAGAAATGTGTCTTGGGGGACGAAGGCTATCTGCTTCCTAAGAGACTCCTGCTTAACCTTCCTAATATCAATACCATCAATACTTATCGAACCACTCGTAACATCATAGAATCTGGCAAGCAGATACACCAAGGTGGTCTTACCAGAACCTGTGGGTCCAACTATAGCAATCTTCTCACCAGGTTTAATGTGAAGATTAATATTCTTAAGTACAGGAATCCCCTTAACATACTCAAACCACACATTCTCATACTTAATATCCCCCTTAACCCTTGGAAGCTCAATGGCATCAGGAGCATCTTTAACATCCACCTCACTTTCTAAAACATTAAATATTCTGTCTGAAGCAGCTAATGCAGCTTGTAGCATATCGTAGAAGTTGGTTAATTGCATTATTGGATTCATAAATCTAGTCACATAAGCTAAGAATGCTACAAGCACACCAACCTCAAGCCTACCCTGAGCACTTAGAAAACCACCATACAATAACACTACAATGGTGCCAATATTACCAATGAAGCTTACTGTAGGCCAGAATATTGCCATCAGCTTTCCAGCTTGAAGTTGAGCTTCAAACTGCTCAGTAGCACTCATCTGAAATCTGGCTTGAGAATCCTCCTCCCTACCGAAAGCTTGAATAACCCTAATACCGGAAATACTTTCCTGAACCCTAACAGTTACTTCAGCTATCTTCTCCCTAGTTCTACGATAAGCCTGTCTAAACTTACGGCTGAAAACATATGCTATCAACAGCATTACAGGTAATGTTAATAGTGTTACCAAGGTTAATGGGACATTTAATAGGTACATGGCAATGATGACACCAATCAATGAGAATACATCACTAACGATATGGAATATTCCTGAAATAAATGATTCCCTTAATATCGAAGTATCATTTATAACTGTGGATATTAAGTCTCCAGCCCTCTTATAATCATGGTATTTGAACGATTGAAACATTATCTTCTCCATAAGCTTATTCCTCAGATCATAAATTAACCTCTGACCAATCCATGATACAGCATATCCCTGAACTGCCATTGCAACCCAATTACCAACCATAGCTAAGAAGTATAAAGCTGAAATCCTTAATAGACCATTCATATCTCCAACCATTATGTAATTATCAATGGCTAAACCCAAAAGATAGGGTGAAAAGAGATTTGTAACGGAAGACACAATTATACATGTAATTATCACAAACATTGCAAACTTGTATGGAAACATATGTTTAAGCAGTTTCCTTAAAAGTATGCTAGCAGGAGTTTCAGTCTTCCCACCGCCATACCTCCACATACCATGAGGACCGCCGAACCCCATCACACACCACCATCCTTACTTCCAACAACTTCAGCTTCAACTTCACCTAAAAGCTTCTCCAATTCAGCTTTCTGCTTCGCATAAAGCTCAACGTATATGCTATAGTATAATCCACGTTTTGACATTAGCTCATCATGAGTCCCCTCTTCAACAACTCTACCATCATCTAAAACAATAATCCTATCAGCTATCATCATCAATGGAAGTCTCTGCGTAACTATAAAGACAGTATGATCTTTAAGTATACCCTTAATATCATCGATAAATTCCCTCTCAGTTTTAGCATCAAGATTCGATGTTGGGTCATCCAAGATTATTATCTTTGCACCAGCCACTAGAGCTCTAGCTATCGTCAACCTCTGCTTCTGTCCACCAGAGAGAGTTATCCCCCTCTCACCAATCAAACTATCATAACCATTGGGTAGAGATGCTATGAAATCATGTAACTTAGCAATTTTTGCCGCCTTAACAATTTCATCCATAGAAGCTTCAGGCTTTGCCAATGCTATGTTATCCTTAAATGAGCCAGCAAATACGAATGGCTCTTGTGATACTATAGCCACCTGTCTCCTCAGAGATTTCAACTTCACATCTCTAACATCATAACCATCAATTTTAATGCTTCCTTCAGTAACATCATAGAATCTTGGAATTAAACTTATCAACGTACTCTTACCCGAACCAGTTCTACCAATAATTGCAACCTTCTCACCAGGTTTAACATGTAAATTCACACCCTTCAAAACAGGTTTATCCTTAACGTAACCAAACCACACATTTTCAAATACAACTTCACCCTTAATTGGTGGAAGTTCAATGGCATTAGGCTTCTCATAAACCTCTGGAACTCTATCAATTATATCAAATAAACGTTTAGCTGAAGTCATAGCTATGGAAAACATTCCAATGAAAAATCCGATAAACGATACTGGCCTCATCAATAGGAGGGTATAAGCATTAAATGCAGCTAAACCTCCAACAGTGAAAGAACCATTAATTATATCTAAACCACCCACATAAAGCACTGTGATATTAGCTAAAATCAGCAGTAAAAGCCCCAATCTACCATAAAGAGCCTCCACCTTAGCTATACGGATATACAATGAAAAAAGCTTTTCATTTTCAACATTGAAGGCATTAAGCCTATTTTTCTCAACAGACAGAGATTTCACAGTTCTAAATCCAGTAATATTATTATCAGTTATTGCCGTTAAAATCCCAAGCTGATTTCTCGCCTCCATATTCAATGGCCTAACGATCATGTTATATCGAATGCTAATCAACATTATCCCAAGCATATACAACCCAACGATCGCTGACAATTTCGGATTCATACTCCACATATATCCAATAGCTAATGATGCCAAGAAGGCTGTGGAAATGAGATTTCTCAAGGGGAATGATAGGAATCTAGCAACTCTTTCAACATCATCAGTAATTCTGGAGACAAGTTGCCCTATGGGAACCTCATCGAAGAAAGAGAATGACTGTCTTTGAACAGCTCTAAAAACATCATTCCTGAAATCTAAAGCCACCTTCTGTGAAAAGAGAGTAGTGTAGTATCGTTCAAAGAAAGATGTCACGCTGGAAAGTAAACCTACAATTATTATCAAAACTACATATGAGAGGACTATTTGAAAATCCCCCTTAATAACTCCATTATCAATAGCACTACGCATAAATGATGGAGCTATCGTAGTTAATTGAGAACCTAGAAACATTGAAATCACAGATACGGAAAATGCCTTCCAATACCGCCTTATATACGGAATTAACCTAGCAAAAGTTTTAATCGAAACATATTTCTCAGTATCCCTCTTCATCTTCAATCCCTTCCTACATTGAGACTGAAATTCGAATTAAAGATTATAGTAGATAGTTTAAAGTTGAATATAAATGTTTTGCAAGCTTACCTAAAGCTCAATAAACTCATAATCTAGTGGAAAGTGAATCCACCATACTTATAGGCTATGGAACATGAACCTTCAAAAGAAACCATACAAGGACCCACAGGATTCTCAGGGGTGCAAACTTTAGCGAAAAGTGGACATTCCCAAGGCATTATCAGCCCCCTAAGAACATCACCACATCTACATCCAGGAGGCATATTATAGTCGGCTTCAACATTCACATCAAACTTAACTCTAGCATCAAACATTGAAAATTCATCTCTCAATTCCAATCCAGAATTTGGTATGAACCCTATACCACGCCAATATGCATCTGAAACCTTGAAGACTTTATCCATAAATTCAAGAGCCTTAACATTCCCCTCAAATCTAACTGCACGGGTATACTCATTCTTAACAGTACATTCACCATTATTAATCATGTCTATAAGCATGGCAACCCCTATAAGCACATCCAAAGGCTCAAACCCAGCTATAACCATTGGAACTCTCTTAGAACATGCTATACCCAAATAGGGTTTAACACCAATTATCGTTGAAACATGCCCTGGACATATGAAACCATCAATCCTAACTTCACCTAAATTTAATAAGTGTAACATTGCTGGAGGTATTAGCAGATGTGTTGGAATTATTGAAAAATTCTCTGGGGGGTTTGACAATATCATGGCTGCTGTTGATGGGGCAGTAGTCTCAAATCCTATGGCGAAATGCACAACCTCCAAATCCGGATTCCTCCTAGCTAACTCCACAGCATCATGTATACTATAAACTATGGAAACCCTTCCACCCATACCCTTAGAATCCATGAGAGAAAACTTTGATCCCCTAACCTTAAACATGTCTCCAAACGTTGTCACCAAAACATTATCCATAAGAGATAGTTTAACCGCCAAATCAATGTTAACTGGTGAAGCAACACAAACTGGGCATCCAGGTCCAGCTCTCAAATCAACCTTCGGTATAAGCGACCTTATACCAAAATGTGTAATTGTATATTCATGTGTACCACACACATGCATGATAGTGTACTTATCCCTACTACAACGTTCATTTATGTACTTAGCCACCTTCAAAGCTAAACTCTTATCCCTAAGAATATTATGTGAATTCAACAACTCCACTCCAAAATTTAAGCTAACTCAGGCCTTTTAAGTTTAAGTCGAATTTCCCTTAACTTTTCACCTATAGTTTTAACGAAATCCTCTGGAAGCTTTTGGAATATTGGTTCAGGTTTATTTATGACGTGCCCCTCCCTTAAATTGGCCTTTGAAGCTTCATCCCAACTTACATTGTGAACAGAACCACCTAGATTCAAGTATCCCCAAACCTTCTCAGCAGAATGCGGCATGAATGGAGCCATTATTATTGCAAGCGACTTAACAACGTTTGCAGCAACCCACATGGTTGTAGATGCAGACCTGTAATTCTCCTTAATAGTTTTCCAAGGAGCCTTATCATTCAAATACTGATTCCCAGCTGAAGAAAATTCAAGTAAAGCTTCAGCTGCAGATTTCAATTTAAGATTCTCGATCAACGACCCAACATTCTTCGGTGCGAAACTTAACTTCCATAGCATAGACCTATCATTATCATCTAAATCGTAAACTTTTGGAATCTTCGCATCAAACCTACTGTATATGAAGCTTAGAGTCCTATGAATGAAGTTTCCAAGATTATCATTCAACTCTGAATTCACAATCCTATAAAATGAATCCCAAGTGAAGTTTAAATCTCTAGTTTCAGGTCTCATCAAAATCAATGCAAACCTCCAGTAATCTGCAGGAGCTATCTCAAGAGCCTCATCAATCCAAACTCCAACCCCCCTACTCTTACTGAAAGTTTGACCTTCAAACATCAAGAATTCCACAGAGGAAATCTGCCATGGTAAAACATACCTTTCACCAGAAGCCATGAGCATTGCTGGAAGTATTATCGCATGAAATGGAATGTTATCCTTCCCAATAAAGAAGACAGTTTTAGAATCACCATCAACCCAGTATTTAAGCCACATATCCTCACACCCCTTCTTATGGAAGTACTCCTTAGTGGCTGAAAGATATCCTAGCAAAGCTTCAAACCAAACATATATAGTTTTCCCAGAAGCTCCTGGAAACGGTGCAGGTATACCCCAAGAATTATCCCTAGTTACAGATCTAGCTTTTAACCCCTCCCTAAACCACATCTTACAATAATTCTTTACACTATCAGAGAATAACTTATGATTCATAACGAAATCTATAAGTTTATCAGAAAGTTTTGGGAGATCGAAGAACCAATGCTTTGTAGTTTTAGTAATTGGTTTGGAGCCACAGAAGACACAATGTGGATCTATGAGATCCAGTGGGTCTAGTACCCTATTACATGTGGGACACTGATCCCCCCTAGCTCTAGGTTCACCACAATGTGGACATACACCCTCAATAAACCTATCTGGCAAGAATATGTTGCAATTCGGACAGAAGGGGAGTGAAACCTCCTTCTCATATATGTATCCATTCTCATAGAGTTTCATGAAGAAGTTCTGCACAAAATTAATGTGTATCTCATTCTCAGTTCTAGTGTAATTATCGTAGCTAACCCCAAGCTTCTCATACAATTTAACAACATAATCATGAAGTTGATCTGTAAGTTTCTTAGGATGAATTCCAAGCTTCCTAGCTTCAACCTCAATGGGCGTGCCATGCTCATCAGAACCACTAACAAAGACCACATCCTCACCCTTAGCCCTAAGATATCTTGCAAAGACATCTGGGGAAACTATACATGCAACCATAGTCCCAAGATGGGGGAATGCATTAACATAAGGCCAAGCTGCACATACAACCCATCTGCCCACCAATACACACCCCTAAACTATCATCCAAAAGTCCTTATTAATTAAATAAAAAAGTGTATATGGTAAGTAAAAAACTTGTTGCTACCTCTTCTTAGCTTCCTCCATCAATTTAACCTTAAACCTAACTTCACCACTAGAAATATGTGGAGTCCTATAAACCGTGTCGCCATACTTCTCAATCTCCCTAGCTTCATCAGCCAGTATGGCAGCAATCCTCATAAGCTCATGTGCAGCGGCAACCATTGGAAGATATTGTTCCCTCTCCTTAAGAGTGTAACAACCAGCAGTAGATAATGCTGCAACTCTAGCTGCAGCTTCATAGCTGGCAATGGCTTTAGCCTTAGCATATGGATTAGTGAAGCCACCATAATTCTCAACAACAAACAATGCTTCACCAACAATTCTTGGAAGCTTAACCTCACCACCACTCTTAATGGCATCAATAACCTTATCAATCTCTGAAACAAGCATTCTCACAACACCAGTTGCCGATAAAACTATCATCAAATACCCATTGAATAAAACCATCTCAGTAGAATCGAGGAAATCTCTCCTAGCACCAATCATGGGATCAGCTTTAACAATAATGTAACCAAAACCCGACTCCTCCATATCCTTGATAGCCTTCCTAGCAGGATCATCAGAAATAACTATTATTGGAACATTTGGAAGTTTCTCCTTCAAATCCATTCTACCCTTAGTAGGCCCCTCCAAAGCTGCATTTGGAGTTACAATAACAATCAAATGTGGATTAAAAGATACGACATCCCCATTAACAGATAAACAATCATCAACCTCCATTTTACCAGCAGTAGAGAAAACCCTTGTAACTATATCCTCCCTATTAGCTCTCTCATCCAGCATTATCTCAATTAATGGAGAACTACCTATACAACCATACTTCACTATGGCAACCCTAACCTTCCCAGTAAAACCCATATGGACACCCTTAGAAAGTAAACCTCCAAGTTTATATACCTAATCCAAAGTAGAATATTACAAAAATTCGAGATAGGTGAAAAATGTGCAGGTGAAAACACCCCTAAAACCCATAACTGAAGTTGCAGCAAAAATAGGGCTTACAAGGGAAGACCTCGAGCTATATGGAGACTATAAAGCCAAAGTAAAGTTAACAGTATATAATAGGGTTAAAGAGAATCCTGATGGAAAATTAATAGTGATAACTGCAATAACACCCACAAAAGCAGGTGAAGGGAAAACCACAACAGCCATAGGCCTCTCAGAAGCAATGTGGAGATTAAACTTAAAGAACATAGTAGTCGTTAGACAGCCATCCATGGGTGTAACCTTTGGGATAAAGGGGGGAGCTACTGGAGGAGGAAAAGCTCAAATACTACCCATGGAAGAAATAAACCTACACTTCACAGGAGACACACATGCAATAACAATAGCACATCATCTAATGAATGCCATGCTAGACAACCACATATATAGAGGGAAAGAGCCACAAATAGACATACACAACATATTCATAAAAAGAGTACAAGACATGGAAGATAGACCATTAAGAAACATAGTAATAGGATTAGGTGGAAAGGAGGGGGGGATACCTAGGGAAACTGGATTTGAAATAACAACAGCATGTGAAACTGCAGCCATACATGCACTAGCATGCGATTACGGGGATTTGAAGGAGAGACTTGGAAACATATTGGTGGCATTAAGTAAAGATGGAAAACTCGTTAAAGCAAGTGACATAAAATGTGTGGGATGCATGGCTGCAGTAATGAGGGATTCATTAAAACCAAATATAGTTCAAACCATGGAGGGAACCCCAGCCTTCGTCCATGGAATACCATTCGCAAATGTAGCACATGGATCCCCAAGCTTAATATCCATAAAAATGGCATTAAAACTTGCAGACTACGTGATAGTTGAAGCAGGATTCGGCTCAGACTTAGGATTCGAAAAATTCTGCAACATTCCATGCAGAATAGGAGGCTTAAAACCAGATGTAGGGGTAATAGTGGTTAGCATAAGAGCTCTAAGAGAACATGGAGGAGCAAAAGATCATGAAAAACCAAATCTAGAAGCTGTAAAGAAGGGGATGGAAAACCTTGAAAAACACGTGGAAAATGTAAGGAAATTTGGAGTTCCAGCAGTTGTAGCTATAAACAAATTCGAGGGAGACACCACTGAAGAAATAGAGTACGTAATAGATTGGTGTAAAGCAAGAAACGTGCCAGTAGCAGTTTCAGAAGTCTACGCTAAGGGAGGAGAGGGTGGAATAGAACTTGCAAACACAATACTTGAAACCATTAATAGAGAGAAATCTCAATTCAAACCACTATACGAATTAAATCTACCAATAGAAGAAAAGATAAGGATAATAGCTAGGGAAATGTATGGAGCTGACGATGTAATATTCACAGATGAAGCCAAGACAAGTATTAGGAGGATAAATAGATGGGGATACTCAAATCTCCCAATAAACATGGCAAAAACACCACTCTCATTAACAGACAACCCAAAAATCCTTGGAAGACCAAGAGGATTCAAGATAACTGTAACAGATGTAAAAGTATTTGCTGGAGCAGGATTCCTAGTAGCATACTGTGGAGAGATAAGTACACTACCAGCACTACCCAGTGAACCTGCAGCTGAAAACATAGATTTAGATCCAGAAACAGGAGAAATAATTGGGGTGAGGTAAAATTCCAACAATACTTGATGGAAACAAACTATCAGAAAAGATATTTGAAGAGTTAAAAGTAGAAGTAAAGAAGCTAGTGGAAGCTGGAGTAACACCAAAAATAGCATTAATACTTGTTGGGAAAGATCCAGCATCAACATCATATGTAAATATGAAAGCTAGAAGAGCTAAAAGACTTGGAATGGAATCAGAAATACACAGTCTACCAGAAGATATAAGTGAAGGAGAACTCATAAAAATCGTAGATAAACTTAATGAAGACAAAAATGTTCATGGCATAGTCATACAACTACCATTACCAAAACATATAAATGAAAAGAGAATTTCAGCGAGAGTTAAACCTGAAAAGGATATCGATGGATTACACCCAATAAATATTGGAAAATTATACCTAAAGGAGGAATGCCTAGTATCACCAGCAGCTGAAGGGATAATGGAGTTATTCAAAGAATATAGAGTTAAAGTTGAAGGTAAACATGCAGTAATAGTTGGAGCCACAGAACTCACTGGAAAACCACTTGCAGCACTGCTACTAAATAGCGGAGCAGATGTAACCATATGCGAATACACATCACCAAACCTCACAAAACACACTAGAAATGCAGACATACTCATAGTAGACATAGCAAAACCACAAGCAATAACTGGAGACATGGTTAAAGAGGGGGCTGTCGTCGTAGATTGTGGATTCAACTACATAGGAGACAAATTGGTTGGAGATGTAAACATGAATGAAGTCTCAACAAAAGCCTCAGCAATAACACCAGTACCAGGCGGAGTTGGACCAATGATAATAGCAATACTAATGAGAAACCTAATAAAAGCCGCAAAAATGCAAAATAAACTCAATTAAAAACAAAACAACTATTTACCCCCAAAATTTTTACATTTATTGAATTGAAATGTACATAAGTTTGAGAGATGCATTAAAAGACTTCCTAAAAGAACACAACATAACAATAAATGACATACTTGAAGTAATGGATGAAGATCCAGAGGGGATAATAAAAGCTTTACAGAAAAGAACTGGTATAAGTAGAAGCGATCTAGAAGAGCTAATCTCAAAATATGGGGGGAAGAAAATAAACGTCGCAATACTAGCACTACAAGTCTTCTACCTCAACAATCCAAGTGGAATGTATAAGGGGAAAATGATAATACCAGAAAGAGATGAAATAATTAGAAATGGAAAAGTAAGTATAGATGGAATTAGAAGGATAATACTTGAAGTAGAACCGAGAATATCTAGAAAATAAAGGAATAAAGTAGATTATCCACAAATGAATGGTTTCCAGAAATCACATCATAAATGGCTATACGTGATAAATTCCCACATGAAAAATATTTTCAGAAAACCATAACAAGATGAAAAAATTTAACAGAAAACATTAAATCAAGAAAAACAATTAATTTAATGTGCATAGAAAAATGAATGAAATAGAGTACCTAAAACCAATAATAATAGATTTAGATGGAAAACCAAGAGGGCTAATACTGAAAACTTCAACAAACAAACAGAAAATAATATGCTTTGATGGATCATCAATTAAAGGACATGCACCAATAGAAGAAAGCGACTTACTGGCAAAACCAGACATAAAAACCATGAAAACATTGAAGACGGGTGCTAGGATAATGAAGATAGCCATCTGCGACATTGAAAAAGCTTCAGGTGAACCATATACCAAGAATACGAGAATGAGCTTAAAGGAATACGTTAAGGAGCTTGAGCTTAAAGGGTTAAAATTCAAAGTGGGAGTAGAAATAGAATACTTCATAATTAGGAGAGTAAAAGGGGTAGAACCAATAGACAGAGATCAATACTTTGAAATAGCACCATACGCTAAAGCTGAAAAGATACAACTAGAAATCATGGATAAATTAAATAGAATTGGAATAGAAGTTGAGAAAACACATCATGAAGCAGCCGAAGGACAATATGAATATGCCATAAAAGCTTCAGACCCAATATCCACAGCAGACAACATAATAATAGCAAAAATGGTTACAAAGGAGATTGCAAAAAGATATGGTTTAGAAGTAACATACATGCCAAAACCATTTAAAAACATGAATGGAAGTGGAATGCACATACACATAAGCTTACAAGATATTGATGGAAGAAACCTATTCTATGATAGAGATGAAGGAAACATAAGTCAAAAAGCTTTACAAGCAATAGCTGGAATACTGAAAAGCTCAAGGGAAATATCAATACTAGTAGCTCCAACAGTAAACTCCTATAAGAGATTAAAACCAGGATATGAAGCTCCAAACAAAATATGCTGGGGATATGGAAACAGATCAACACTAATAAGAGTGCCAATGACAATAGATGAAGAGAATTGTAGAATTGAATATAGGCATCCAGACCCATCATCCAACCCATACCTAGCGATAATCGCAGTTATCGCCGCTGCAATTAGAGGGATAAATGAAGAGTTAACTCCAATGGAACCATGCAAGGAAAATGCTTACAAAACTCAAGGGAAATATGAGAATCTACCATCAAACCTTGGAGAAGCCATAGAAGAATTCAAGAAAAGTGAATACATGAAGAAGATCCTAATTAGAGAATTACATGAAGAAATAGTGAAAAACAAGACGATGGAATGGATGGATTACCAAAATTACATATCAAAAAACAAGGTAGACGATAATGAGATAACAGAATGGGAAATAGAAAGATACTTGGTGAAAGCGTGATGAAAGATAAGGTAGAGATAGATGATGTAGATCTCGAGATAATAAGGAGACTAAAAGAGAATTCAAAACTCACATATAAAGAGATAGCTGAAGCTATGGGAATATCCATAGGAGCCGTATACAATAGGATAAAAAGACTAGAGGAACATGGCATAATAAAGGGGTACACGATAAACATAGACTACTCGAAATTAGGGTACGATCTAACTGCAATCATAATGCTACAAGTAGATGGACCACACATAATTGAAGTTGAAGAGAAACTTGCAAAATACGAGGAAAATATGAGTGTATACGATGTAACAGGAGATTTCGATATAGTTGTAATAGCAAAAGTTAAAGACAGAGAACACTTAAATAAACTGATAAAAGGAATACTCACAATACCACACGTGAAGAGGACAGTTACAAGCATAGCTTTAAGCGTTGTAAAAGAAAACTTCGTTAGTTAAATTAAAAAAGCTTATAACTGAAATAGAGTAAATAATAGTTAAAAAGTGGAGATTATGGAAACCATAAATAAACCTGCAATAGAAGGAGGAAAACCAATTAGAGATAAACCCATAATGGCACTACCAGAATTAACAGAAGAAGAGATAGAGGAAATAGTAAGAGTTTTAAAGAGTGGAAGATGGACTATGAGTGTTGGAACGAAGATAAGGGAGTTCGAAGAAGACTTCAAAAGATATATAAACGTTAAACATGCAATAGCAGTATCCAACGGGACAACTGCACTACACTTAGCATTAAGAGCCTCAGGTATAGGTCCTGGAGATGAAGTCATAACCACACCATTCACATTCATAGCCACAGCATCAACAATACTACACCAAAACGCCATACCAGTATTCGCAGACATAAACATTGAAGACTACAACATAAATCCAGAAAGCATAGAAGAGAGGATAAGTGATAAAACTAAAGCTGTAATCGCAGTACACTTATGCGGACAACCAGCAGAAATAATGGATATAAAGAAGATATGCATGGAGAGAGGGTTAATATTAATAGAAGACTGTGCACAAGCAATAGGAGCAGAATATGATGGTGTAAAAGTTGGAAGTATAGGAGATGTAAATGCCTTCAGCTTCTATATAAGCAAAAACATAACTACAGGTGAAGGTGGAATGGTAACTACAAACAATGACGAAATAGCTGAAAAAGTGAAGTTAATGAGAAGTCATGGGGAAACATCAAGATACCACTATACAACCATAGGATACAATTATAGGATGACTGAAATACAAGCAGCCATAGGAATACTCCAATTAAGAAAGATAGATGAACTTAACAATAGGAGGAGAGAGATTGTAAAGATATACAATGATGAAATAAGCGATTGTGAAGCTATAAAAACCCCAATAGAGAAGAAGAGGGTTAAACATGTATGGCACATATACAACATTCTTCTGGAAATAGAGAAACTGAGGAAAAGTAGAGATGAAATATATGAAGCCATAAGAAGAGAGAACGTATATGTTTCAGTAGCATACCCAACACCATTATACATGGAACCAATATTCCAGCAAATGACTGGACATGGAAAGGGGTGTCCATGGACATGCCCACACTACAACAAGAAGATAACGTACAAGCCAGGACTATGCCCAAATGCAGAATACGTAAGTGAAAGAGTATTAACATTGCCAACCCAACCATCACTAACAGATGATGAAGCAATAGACACAGCTAGAGCAGTAAAAAAGGTTGTGAAATACTACATGAAAAGATGATGATGTAAATCTACTACGAGATCATCAGCTAACCATGAAAATGACACAAAAAATCTAGAGGAAAAAGTCAAGAAAAGTTGAGACGTAAAATAAACATACAAGACAAATATAAGATACCTAGCCAGAGTATTTAATGCAGAAAATGAAGAAACAAATATGGCGTGAAAAAGCAGAAGTATATTGGTGTAGAAACTGCAATATCCCACTAATAACACCGAAATGTGAAATATGTGGTGAAATTGGGAGAAGATTATCCGCAACACCACCAATCGATGCTAGACCAGCATTCAAAGAAGATGAAGATAGAATTAGGAGAACTATAAGAATGGAGTACGAAGATCATAAAGCTGAAAAAACACTAATAGGTGAAGGGAAGATAATACTGCTCAACAAGATTCCACACATAGATCAAGCAGATGAAGTAATAGTGGATGGGAGAGTCATTGGACAAATATACTATGAACCTAGAATTGGAATTTGGAGATTCAAACCAGTAGAGGAGGGGGCTACAAGACTAATAATGGATAAAGCAGGATACTGGTGTAGAATCCGTAAAGAGAGAATTGAAAAATGGGATAGAATAAGTAGATCAGAAATCATTGATGGAGAAATACCAAATCATTATGGAAAAATGGTGGCTATTGGAAATATAAATGGAAAATCCATAGGAGTAGGTGTATACGAGGGAAATGAAATAAAGGTTATAAAAGTCTGGGAACCCCAAAGCCCACATATAATTAAAGCAAAAGCAACCATAGACAAAGCATTAAAAGCCAATTCAAAATCTCTAGAACTATTAGAGGCAAGAGCTAAATCATTCATAATTGAAGTTGAAAAGAAGTATGGAAGACCAGTATGCACATCATTCTCAGGTGGAAAGGATAGCCTAGCAACACTACTACTATCATTAGAAGCAGGAATCAATCAAAAGATGCTATTCAATGATACAGGACTTGAGCTACCTGAAACAGTATCATACGTTGAAGAAATATCAAAAATCATGAATGTAGAGCTAATAAAAGCTGAAGCAAACGGCATATTCTGGAGTGCCATAGAAGTATTCGGACCACCAGCAAGAGATTATAGATGGTGCTGCAAAACATGCAAACTAATACCAATACTAAAAGCTATGAAAAACAATTACCCTTCAGGAGCCCTCACACTAGTTGGTCAAAGGAAATATGAATCTCTAACTAGAGCGAAATCCCCAAGCATATGGAAGAACAAATGGCTACCAGACTCAATAAATGCAAGCCCAATAATGGATTGGTCTGCACTACACGTATGGTTATATGTAATGTGGAAGAAAGCTCCAGTAAACCCACTATATCAAATGGGATTTGATAGACTTGGATGTTGGCTATGCCCATCATGCGAATTAGCCGAATTTAAACTAGTTGAAAAAATACATCCAGAATTATGGAGTGCATGGAAAGAGAAACTTATGAAATGGGCTAAAGATAGGGGGTATGATGAAGAATGGGTTGAAATGGGCTTATGGAGATGGATAAAAATTCCAGGAGATCAAAAGAGAATAGCTAAGGAGAAGAAGATAACAGTAAATGATGAGTGTGGAGTAAAAAGGCTTCCAACAAGGATTATCAAGATATCAGGGTACAGTCCATGCCAAGAAAGTTATAGTATAGAAGCAAAACTCGATGTAGAAATAGATTTAGAACGAATAAAAGACGTTCTACCAGTAATTGGCGAAGTAAAATATTCAAAGAAACTCAGAATAGCAACAGCCATAATGGGGAAGAATAGCATTACCTTAACACAAAAAGGACAATTAACCGTAATATCGAAATCCAAGGAAGATGCAGAAATATACTTCAAATCAGCATTGAAAGCAATATTGAGAGGAATGTACTGCATAAAATGTGGATCCTGCCAATACCTTTGCAAGGTAAACGCCATAAAAATCTCAGATCACCCAATAGTAGATGAAGATAAATGTGTGAAATGCGGTAAATGTCAATCAAACTGTCCATTAGCAGAATACACATCAAAAATAATTGTAGGTGGAATTAGCATATGATAAGCTTATCAGAAATAAAGTGCATAGTTATAGATGTTGATGGAACCATAACGAGCAAAGACAATACACTAGATTTAAATGCAATAGAAATGCTCAGGAAACTGAAAAGAGATATCGGATTAAAAGTGATTCTAGCTTCAGGAAACGCATACCCAGTACTCATGGGACTAGCAAGATATATAGGCGGAATAGACTACGTAATAGCTGAAAATGGAGGGGTAATGGGGTTAAATGGAGAAATAGAAGTTATTGGAGACAAGAAAATTGGAGAGAAAGCTAGAGAGATAATTAAAAGAGAGCTTGGAGACATCCTAATCGAGAGTTGGCAATGCATGTACAGATTAGTAGACTTCTCCTTCAAAGTTAAACATGGAATTGAATGGGAATATGCATACAAAAAGACTATGGAAGTTTTAAGTAGAATGATCCCAGAAGCAAAAGCTGTTTTCAGTGGAGTAGCAATACATGTAAGTGATAGAAGAGTGAATAAAGGGGTCGCTCTAAAAAGAGTAATGGAGAAATGGAATTTGAAACGTGAAAATGTAATGGCAATTGGGGATAGCGATGTAGATGTGGAAATGTTAATGGAAGCTGGATTTAGCGTTGCAGTTGCAAATGCCTCAGAAAATGCAAAGAAAGTAGCAAAAATCATCACCAGAAAACCTTATGGTGAAGGGTTCATAGAGATATCTGAGAAAATTTTAGAAGAATTTAAAACGAGAAGAAGAATAGTTAACCAAACTCTTCATAACGATTCTTAAAATTAGCATCTGAAAACTGCTGATACCCGGAAGGATTATAAAAAGTTAAAATTAATCCCATACACTTATAAAGAGAAAAGCAAGGATTATTAGAACTATTGATGTTAGGAGGATTCTTGAGTGCGAAGTTAAGAGTTAAATGGGATTTGTTAAATTTAACGTCTCAAGGAAAGTAGTAATCCATGTGAGGATTTCTTCTCATGATCAAAATAGAAAACAACTCTCGATGTACCATCATTTACCATTAGCGGCGAAAATCATCAATGCCCCCAAAAGCTGAAGTGAAATATTAACTATACGACAAAAGGTTAACTTTATAATAATATTTATACATAGGTAATGGAGAAGTGGAATTGGGATGAGCATATTTAGCCGAATATTCCATAGGAAGAAGAAGATTGAACCACAAAAAATGATACAAGATTTCGAAATTGGGAGATATACGTTAATACAACAGATTAAGGGGAAAGCTGAGGAACTTAAGAAAGCTGGGTACGATGTACTTGAAATAAACCCAATAGTAGTATCAGTTGGTAAAGCAGATGAGCAATCACCATTTGGAATAATGATATCAACTGATAGCAACACGTTCAATGAATTCCATAAATACATAGATGCAGGGAAGTATGGGAGGAATGAGATAAACATATTCACCATAGGTGAATATGCATTCCTAATGGCGGTAGCTATGGATGAAGAGAGGAAGAAGGCAATAATATATCCATCAGCATTCAGAAGGCATAGATTGAGCGATATACAGAAAGATACAACACTCTACATATATATAGTGGATGTTGAAGCACAGAAATACACGTTAATATACATTCCAAACATAAAGTGGGGAGAGCCTAGGAAAATCGAGGAAATGAAGATTAGTAAAGGCGGTGAAGAACCTCCACCAACACTATACAGGTAGGTGGAATACATGCCAATATTCAGGGAACTCATAACACCATTCACAGCACTTACAATATCTCTAACACCATTCCTCACATACATATTGAACACGAGACACATAATTGGAGATTTGGAGATGCTCATAATAGATATTATAGTGATAGGGGTTGGAGCAACAATACTTCATAGACAGATGAAGAAGGAAAAGGAATAGGTAAACTTATTTAGTTCTTATTTCCACAATATCACCATCATTTAAAATATGATCAGGACCAACCCTCTCCCCATCGAACTTAACAGAAGAACCCCAAACCCTTGCATAACCAAAATTATTGTATAATTGGCTGTGAATGATCTTAGCTACATCAATAACCCTAAACCCCTTCGGGACTACGAGAGGCTTCTTAGATGGGCTACCACCAACCTCCTTCGTATAAACCCTAATAACGTTAAGCATACCATAAATCTCAGATTTCAATTTCAAGAGATCCAATGGAGGATTTATACATGAAAATGGGATAACCTTAGTTAAACCTCCCAAAGACTTTTCAAGTTTAACTAAATTATCCATAGAGCCATCAACATCAATCTTATTAGCTATTATGAGAGAAGGCTTGTAAACTATGCTGGAATCCATATAGCGTTCCACATCACTTAAACTAACATCACCCCAAATCTTTATAAACACATTATTCAAACCATAAGACTTAAATAGTTCAATTATATCCCTAACATCACAATCCTTCAAACACCCACTACAGAAAACCTGTATACCACCAGAAGATCTCTTCTCAACCTCAATTCTAACACTAGGCTTCTTTAAAGTTATCTTAGCACTCTTAATTCTCTCAAAAATGAACTTCAAACTATCAATGGGATCCCTAGATAAATCCACCACAAACACTATTCCATCAGCATTTCTACATAAGCTTAAAGCAGAATTTAACCATGGCACACCAATAGATATCGCTGGAACCTCCACCAACTGAACTTGAACATCCAAGTACTCCATCATCCCCGGAATAGGAGTTCTAGTTGTAAATGGAGATGAACCAATAGTGGGCTTAGCATTGGTAAGTAGAGAAAGCAAGGAACTTTTACCAGTAAGAGTATCGCCAACTAGAACTATCTGTCCAGCCCCCTCCTTCTTAACTGAAAATCTAATTCCACTAGAAGATTTTGCACGTTTCTTCTCCCTCTCCTCCAACTCCCTTTTAAGCTTAGCTAGAGTTTTCTTCAAATTCCTCCTAAGCTTCTCTGTACCTTTATGCTCGGGTATCGCAGATATTAAAGCTTCAAGTTTAGCTATCTTCTCAGGTATACTCTTAGCTTCCTGATACTCCCTCATTAAAGCCTTTGCCTGTGGTGGGAGATTTGTAACCATAGTTTAACACATTAAAATGAGGAGAATTTACCAAAATATATTGTGATTTGGAGTAGATTAATTCTTCTCTTCACGAAATATTGCCACGATAGGCTTATCTAAACCCTCATACATCAAAGCTCTACCCATCCCCCTAGTATTGAAGTCATAGCCTAATCCACCATTCTTATCAACAGCTATTATCCCAGCAGTGTCAGGCCCAAATTTATCGGTAATGCGTTTAATAGTCAATCTACATGCATCTTGAGCTTGAAAACCTATCCTCATCAAATCACAACAAAATCTAGAAAGATTTAATCTGGCAATATATTCTCCAGTTCCAGTAGCTGCAGAGGCGCCTGCATCGTTATCTGCATAAAAACCGCATCCCACGAGGGGCACATCCCCTATCCTACCTGGAAACTTAAGCCAATAACCCCCCGTGGATACAGCCGAAGCCACATTCCCCTCAGAATCTATTGCCACAGCACCAACAGTATCATGGGATTCGAAGATAACCCTCCCCTGCAATATCATTTCTCTAAGTTTACTCATCCTTGAACCTTCACCTTTAATCCAATTCTCATACATCTCCTTAAAGCGTTTCAACTTCTCTTCACTTACAATATTATCCAATAGTTCTAGCCCATAGAATTCTGCAAGTTTCTCAGCCCACTCTCCAGCGATAAATATGTGATCCGTATTCTCCATGATCTTCCTAGCCAATGAAACTGGATTCTTAACTCTCCTAAGGAGAGCTGTGGCTCCAACGCGGAGATCTCTACCATCCATTATTCCAGCATCCATCTCCACAAGACCATTAATAGTTAAAACAGAACCTAAACCAGCATTAAAGAATCCGCAAGACTCCATATATCTTACAGCTGCTTCAACGGCGTCAAGAGCTCCCTTCGAAATTACATTATAACCCTCCATGACAGCTTTACTTAGATGTTCAAGTCTAATGGATAACACTTCATCACTAAACCCCTTATAGCTCCCAGCACCTCCATGAATCAATATTGCAGACCTAATTTTCTTCATGATTACCCACCACTCGACTTCAATAAATCATTCCAAGAAGATGCAACAATAGTTTTAACATCCTTAACGCCAATCACACCTCTACCCAGAACACTTAAATCATACATCAATCTACATTTAAAACACACCATCAACACATTGGCATTAACATTTCTACCCCTTGAACTTATAACGCTAAACTTGTATAATTCCAATGAAGAACCACACTTATCACACTTCACACTTTTAAGGTCATTCAAAGCTGCTAGGAGATCCCTATGATACACTACATATCACCCCTCCAAGCAATTTAGGTTTAAAATTGCAATAGGACATTATATTGGGAGCTATAATATGAAGTTTTTCATCAAAAATGAGTGAATTAACAAATTCAGCATTTTAAATTATTAATACACTCTCCAGATACAATATGTGTGGGATTTATATACTTAAATTGATAGAGAGAGAATGGTGAAAGTTTTGGTTGAAGAGTTGGCGGAGCTAATTGTTGAGCTACCAACAGAGGACGATAGGAAGAAGGCTGCTATACTTAGAATGCTACATGAAAACAAGATAGTATACAGAATTGAGGGGTCATACCTAATCGTTGAGGGATTTGGATTGGAAATGGTTTTTGAAGATGATGATAGGGAGTTCTTCATAAAATATGAAGTTAAATTGGATAGGGGGAGGGTAATAAAATGGGTTTATGCGAAAATGGATGAACCAAACGTTTACTATAGGATTAAAGCAGTACACTGCCCATCAAGTAATGGATATATAAAGGCTTTGAGGAGGAGGGGGATACCCTCAAATTGTATAAGAATGGCTTCAGAAGCTTTAAGAGATAGTGAAATTAAGGCTTAAGGCAAAGTTTACATCCAGTCTTATATCTGAATAGACGTTTAACTGTAATTATACATGACTCGCAAACCCTTCTACCACAATTTGGACATATCTTAACATGATGTGTACAAATCTCTCTACCACATGATGGACACTTATACGCATGTTTATCACATACAATTCTACCACAAATACTGCAAACATGCTTCTCCTCATTATTACAGAATTCTACACCACATATACTGCATTTCCAAGCATGATCTCTACATACAACTCTACCACAAACACCACATTTGTGAATGCAATTTCCACATAAAGGCTTACTGCAAATTTCACAATGAACTATACTTTCACCACAAACATTCCTTCCACAATCACCACATTTAGATAAATGCTCAAAGTAGTGGGTTTCACAATACGATTTACCGCAATCCCCACATACACGTATATGTTTATCACAATATGCAACTTCAGATCCACATTTCACACAATGCTTAACACAATCAGAACACAGTTTCCTCCCACATATGGAGCACACATATGATTTCTCATTAACACACAGTATCTTCCCACACACATCACATTTAAATGAATGTTCAGGGCATACAATGATCCCACAAACACTACACTTCAATGAATGCTCAAGACATAATGGAGATAAACATAGATTGCAAAATTCAAGGGAATCCGGGCTAGTCATTTGAGAGCCACATACATCACATTTACCATAAACTCCAACACCATTATACCCATTCCAATGAAAACTCAAATTCCTCTCCAAATCCTTAAAGGAAATCTTAACATAACCATCAAATATGGGAACCCATATAAGCCTAACATACTCCACATCCACATCCTTCCCACCTAAAGTTATGATCACAGTTTTAAATTCACCTAAATCCTCAAATTCACTTTTCAACTTCTTCAATTTATTACCCATCTCCCTCTTAAGATCTTCAACAATCTTCTCCCTATACTCCAACTCAGAGTTAGATTCAGAAACCATCTTACTTAACTTTGAAAGTCTATCCTCCAAGCTCTGAATCTTTGATGATATGGAAATATACTCTCTTGAAGATGGATCAAGACCCCTCAACTTATTCTTCAAATCATTAATTGTGGAGATAAGTCTCTTTGCAGATTGAACTTTAACTTTAATTTCATCTCTAAGAGACTTTATTATAGCATTATGTTTAGAAATCTTCGCCTCATACCTCTCTACAACCCTCCTACACTTAGAATCAAAAATCTCTTTACCAACCTCCCTAAGCCTACTCTTAAACTCCTCTAAACTCTCATTACACTTAGAGTAAACCTTGAACTTTGTGGAGTAGTGTAATTTGTAAGATAATTTTAATGATAGGAACTTCTTAAAATCCTTTATAATCTTCTCATATGAATTTAAACTTGATAGATCGATATCTGGATTACGATAAGTAACCTTATCAAAATTTAATGGTGATACGGATAATTCACGCTCATCGAAAAATGTAACATCGTAAGCCTTATTGGAATTGTAATCCAACTCTCCAGAAACATTTGATAATGGTATGAGAACCCTATACTCATCACTAAACTCCACATTGGGTTTAGAACGTTTAACATTAATAATAGCCTTGATATCTAAAGCTGGATAATAATTTAGAGTAATACTATTAAAATCAAATTTAAATGGAAATCTACTTGATAGATTTGATGACACGAAGGTTAAATCGAACTTAACTGGTAAGTAATATTGATTTATAAGTGGTGAAATTTTCGGTTTAACTGCAATTTCAACGGTCTTTGGAATTACACCAAGCTTTATTAACCCCCTCCACTTAACTTCAGCACTCCTCAAAGAATCCTCTGAAATATAGTCGAGAGGGTTGAAGCCAGCTCCACCATGAATAGTCTCCCTACACCTAACCCTAACTATATATGGAATTCTATCCACAGCCTCACCAGTAACTATACACTCACCGGTTCCAAGCCAAACTATGCTATCTTCCCAACCTCTACCAAGACCTCCACTCTCCACAGCTAAAGATATATCGTTGGGATCTGAAAGTCTATGAATAATCCAAGTTCCACTAAGACTTCGAACAGTAGTATCGAGAAGCTGAGGTCTCTGCGATATGACTATGAGATTTGCACCAAACTTCCTCCCCTCCTGGGAGAATCTCCTCAAAACTATTTGTGATTCAGACTTCTCCCTACCAATAAACCGATGAGCTTCATCTAAAACCAAGTAGAATGGGGGAACCTTTCTGGCTATAGCTGCATCCAGAAGCTTATTAACTACCGATGCCACCATAGATGCCTGTTCATCAGAATCTAAACCCCTCAAATTAATTATTACACACTTACCGGTAAGCACAAGATCCTCAGCGGATACTTCGTTTAAATATGATATATCAATGTTTGCAGCTACATTAAACCTTTTGTCACCAAACTCTATTATCTTATCCACATAGCTAACTGGGTTAACATCGAACTCCACACAACCAGACTTAGCTGCAACCTTCAAGCTAGAGTATTCACCATGAACATCAATTATTATTATGGGGATATTCTTCTTCAAAAGCTCCTCAATCAAAACACCTGCAGTATAAGATTTCCCGGAGCCAGGCTTACCCACAATGAAAACCCTATTCAACCGATCTATTGGAATGTAAACTTTAACATTATAATTCCTCAACATTCCCAGATATACCGATTTAGAGTAATCGGCAGTTAAACCCAAGGTTCTACGTATATTATCTTCGGAAGCCACATAAACTTCTAAGCCAATTTTAAGCGGTGTATCTGGAGGTCTACCAAGACATGTACATGAAGCATAGAGATCTTCACCTTCACGTCTAAGACTCTTAACGAAGAATACATACCAACGACCATCATGATAAACTTCAACAAAATCGTTATTCCTAATAGGCCCAAAACATTTAAATTCAAATTCAGATGTGGATGGTGAACTAACAACCATGCCAACAGATTTACGCTCAATCACAAAGACCACTAAAAACTATTAGAAGAAAGTTTAATTTAACACTTTCACAGCATCAATGGAAAGAGTTATCTTAAATGATGTAGACTCCTAGAATGGGAGGAATTTTAGGATGGGTGTAAGCGTAATCTACAGGCCTACAACATGGAGCTACATAATAACACTATTACTTATGACCATAACTTTAACCATCATTTCACTAAGCTCAATACAAGTCTTCACGGAGGGATTAATGATGCCACCACAAATAGCCATAATGGCATTCTACATATCCCTACTGGGAAGTGCAATAAACATACCATTGACATACATTAAAACAAGGGAGTATGGGTTATACTATCAAGAAATAAACATTTTTGGTATAAGATGGTTTCTACCATCCATTGGACTTAGGGAAAGAAAGACATTAATAGCGATAAATCTTGGTGGAGCAATAATACCATTAACCATATCCATATACATTCTAACACGGCTACCACCAACAGTAAACGTTTACATGAAAATAGCTCTAGCCACAACAATAATATCCATAACTGTTAACAGGCTATCTAGGGTTATACGTGGATTCGGTATAGTAGTGCCAGGATTCATTCCACCACTAA
>JANZKA010000001.1 GCA_025060975.1 Candidatus Culexarchaeum nevadense | reverse complement strand
GAATCGGACATGGCCAAATTGGCTAAAGCAACTAAAGCAAAAATAGTTACTAGCATCGATGATATAACAGAGGAAGATTTGGGCTATGCTGAACTCGTAGAAGAAAGGAGGGTTGGAGAAGATAAGATGATTTTTGTTGAGGGTTGTAAGAATCCTAAGTCTGTAAGTATACTAATAAGAGGAGGATCAAAACATATTATGGATGAAGCTGAGAGGTCATTCCATGACATTCTCTGCGTGACAAGAAATATATTGCAAGAACCAAGAGTCGTTGCTGGTGGAGGAGCCGTTGAAATAGAAATAGCTCAAAGGATAAGAAAGTGGGCTAAAACGTTAAGAGGAAAAGAACAGCTTGCAGCACTCAGATTTGCAGATGCAGTTGAGGCGATTCCAGTAACATTAGCAGAAAACGCAGGTTTAGATCCTGTGGATATACTCGTAGAACTGAAAGCAAGACATGATAAAGGTGAAAAATGGGCTGGTGTTGATGTCATCCAAGGAAAAGTTACAAATGTATGGGAACTAGGGGTAATAGAACCTCTAATTGTGAAAAAGCAAATAATAAAATCTGCAACTGAAGCTGCTATTATGATACTTAGAATAGATGATGTAATAGCAGCCGCACCACCAAGTGCAGAAAAGGAGAAAGAAAAGAAGGAAGAAAAGGAGTTTGAATAAAGGAAAAAATTATTTTTTATTCAAATTCACTTTCGCTTTTCTCTTCACTTGAAGTTTTTCCTTTCTCTTTTCCAGCTTCGGTTTTCGCAGCGGCAACTATATCATCAATTCTGAGAATAAAACTAGCTTCTTCAACAGCTGTTTTTATAGCATTTAATTTTACTATTAGTGGTTCTAAAACGTTTTCTTTCAACATATCCTTTGGTTTTCCTTCATATACATCGACACCATACCATACATTCTTCGGATCAGCATGTAATGCCCGTAGTTCTGTTAAGATCTCTATAGGATCAAGTCCAGCATTTTCTGCCAAGGTTCTTGGTATGACTTCTAAAGCATTTGCGAAAGCTTCTATGGCTAGTTGTTCCCTACCACCAACAGAGACTGCGTATTCTTTAAGTTCTTTTGAAACCTCTAACTCTGGAGCTCCTCCACCAGCAAGTATTCTTGGTTCTTTAATCACATCAGCCACTACGTGAAGGGCATCTTTCAACGATCTTTCGGCTTCATCTACGAATCTTTCAAGACCTCCTCTTATTAGTATACTTACAGACTTAGGATTCTTACAACCCTCAACAAAAATCATCTTTTCTTCAGCTATTTTCCTCTGTTCTACGAGTTCAGCATAGCCAAGATCATTTTCGGTAAGATCTTCAATATTTGTAACTATTTTGCCACCAGTAGCCCTCACCAGTTTCTCCATGTCCGATTTCTTTATCCTTCTTGCTGCTAGAATACCGTATTTTGCTAGGAAGTGCTGAGCAACGTCATCAATACCCTTCTGACAAAAAACAACATTAGCACCAACACTCCTAATCTTATCAACCATCTTCCTAAGAATTCTTTCTTCTTCTTCTAAGAAAGCTTTCATCTGTTCTGGGTCCGTTATTCTTATTTCAGCGTCTATCTCCGTTTTTTCAACTTCCAGTGGACAATCAAGTAGTGCAATTTTAGCTTTCTCCACCCTCTTAGGCATCCCAGGATGAACAACCTCCTTATCCAAAACAACACCATAAACTAAAGCAGTATCCAGAATACTTCCACCCTTCCTTTTTATTATTTGGATTTGATCTATATCGGCTATATATTTCCCATCACGCTCCTCCATTATCTGTTTAACTGCTTTTACAGCTAAGTTTGCGAGATGTTCTGCCGCTACACTAACTACTTTACCACTAATTGAAGTCATCGCAACCTTTTTCAGAGTTTCATCATCATTGATATCTACTGGAAGTGATATCCTTCTCAAAATTTCCTCCGCTTTGGTAGCAGCTTTTTTGAATCCATTGTTTATCACAGCTGGATGTATATTCTTATCCAATAGGGCTTCTGCTTGTTTTAGTAGTTCTCCTGCGAGTACTACTGCTGTTGTTGTTCCATCGCCAACCTCATCATCTTGTGCTTTTGATATTTCCACCATCATTTTTGCAGCTGGATGCTGAACATCCATTTCTTTGAGAATAGTAGCTCCATCATTAGTTATAGTAATATCTCCAAGACTATCAACAAGCATCTTATCCATACCCTTAGGACCAAGAGAAGTCTTTAGTATCTCAGCTACCGCTCTGGCAGCCATAATATTAGCTCTCAAAGCTTCTTTACCAGCAGTTCTACTAGTGCCTTCCTTCAATATAAGGACAGGAACTCCTCCTATCTGTCCTAAAGTGGCAGTTTTAGCACCAGAACCTAATGACACCTCTACCACCACAAAAAAAGATTAAGAAGAGGTATATATTAATTTCTTCACCGTAAAAAGAACGTAACGATATTGTCTTATCTATCATGACATCAAGAGATTTAATTTACGAAGAAATAGGATCATAATAATTATGACAAATGTTCCTTTATACTATATTCAATATTGTCATAATATAATTAAAATGTAATTCATTTTAATTTTCTACCTCTATTTAAAGCAATAATATATGCGGACAATATATTGTCCGGCAACTTATGATTCTCAAAATTCATTACAACATTTATTAAGGAAGACTCATCAACAATTTCAATACTAATTTCTCTACAAAACTTTTTGGGCAAAATTTCCATCAATTTTGAAAAAAGATTTCTAAAATGTTCCCCTCCACCATTCCCAATTCTTAATGTTATTGTTTTTGTTGGAATTCCTTCAATGAATTGGATTAACGACTTAATTAAAAGGTCCAATTCAAGGAATTGTTTTGAAAAAAGAATGTGCCCATCCGCAAGAACTATGAAGCCATATCTCTTGCCAGGATCTATTCCAATAATGGTTTCATAAAAATAATTCTTTTTAAATATGAAAGGAAGTATTTTTAGCAATGAACTTTGATCAGTAAAATCATCTGTTATGGATATTATTTTAAATTTCTCATGTAATTCAACGGGGAGACTATTATCACTTCGAGCGTCAATAAAAATAGCATTAATATCACTAGGAATATCTTTTAATGAGGAAATTTCACTAAAAGATATGTTATACTCATTTAACGAACGCATAACAATATATTTCAATTTTTGGTTTTTAATTAATAATCCTACTTTTATCAATATTTGCACCTTAATCAATTGATGAAATTTGAAATATAAAAATTATCATAACATCATCTTTCATTTGAGTGAAGAACGTACCGTAAACATCATAGAAAAGAAGAAATTTATAGGTTTATTTGAAATGTATAGGGGGTTAAAACATAAGTGTAAACCACTACGACAGCTTTATACTTGAAAAAGAAATCATTGACAACATAGTATGCGGTACATTTAAAGAAGGAAAAATAACATTGATCTATGGTACTCAAGGTGTAGGAAAAACATTACTTTGTTTTTTAGCCACTATCAGATGTTTGAAGCATGGTTTCAAGACTATATACATATCAACAGAAAGACTTTTTGCTGTTGAAAGAATTATCCAATTAATTAAGGATTCTGATGTGAACATAAAAGGATTATTAGAAAATTTGATAGTGATAACACCTAATAATTTTGATGAACAAACGTTATTGATTAAAAAATTAGAATTTTTTATTTCACCAAATGTTAGATTGATCGTATTTGACAATATCACAGACGAATATCTAAATTCTCTAACTGATAAGAAAACAACAATATTAGCAAATAAAGCATTAAATGAGCAGATGGCTATGCTGAAATACATTTCAAAAAAGAAAAACATACCAATAATAGTAACAGGACATCTAATCGAGTCATCAGCTATAAATAAAAAAGGGGACGTTGTAGCTTCCAAGGTTATTAGATATTGGTGTGACAATATAATAAGATTGGAGAAAAAAGGTGAAAAAAGAATGTTAATGCTTGAAAAATTTTGCAAAAATAATGTAGAATATAAAAAAGAAGTTATGATTTATTTTAGGATAACAACAGGAGGTATTGTTTATGATACAGGATTTAATTGAGAGAATTGTTGTGTGTATTTGGAAAGTATTACCTGCATACGTTGCAAATGCTTGTCCTCTAATAATAATTAGGAATAGAAAAGGGCATCCATTAGACTTTAATAAAAAGTTTATTGATAATAAACCAATACTTGGTTCTGGAAAAACCATTGAGGGATTTATTGCTGGAATTGTAATAGGAGGTATAGTAGGTGTATTACAGACGCCAAGTAACTTAATTAGAGCATTTACATTATCATTAGGAGCTATGTTAGGTGATTCGATGGGTTCATTTATAAAAAGGAGATTAAATATAGAAAGGGGAAAGCCTGCCCCACTTTTAGATCAAGTAATGTTTATTTTGGTTGCTATAATACTGTCATACAGATTTGAAACATACACGTTGAAGGATATAATTATCATAGTAGCTATTACTGTACCTTTACACATAGCTACTAATAGAATCGCATATTTCTTGGGCATAAAAAAAGTTCCATGGTAATCATATCAATCCAAGTTTTATTGAAAGCAAATATTGTAGCAGTACTATCACGAGAGCAAATAAAAGGGCTCCGCTTAATATAATGACGTTGGAAAACGTTTTGTCAACAAATATTTTAGAGCCGTGCAGCATTAGTATAACTCCAATTGAAGACAAAGATATTAAAAAGAAGATCATAATAAATTCAACAACTGTTTGGTAATCCATTTGAGGAATAATAAAAGAATACCCAGTACTTGTAGGAAATAGACCGAGTGTAGGTGAAAGAAGAGTAAACGTAAACCCACTTAGAAATAGTGTAAAGAGGAAAATACAAATGTATGGAAAAACATTTTTTATGAAAAAGAATACCTTTCGTACTAGCAATACCCCTTCAATCAACCTCTTCAATTTAAACATAAAAATCACGTCAAGAATTAATGTAATATGATAAAATTAAAATTTACGTTATCAATAACTAATACGTAAACATGTCTACGAATTTTCTTAGGCGTTGTGAGCATAATATGTTAGCAATAGATGTTTTATTGTTAGGCTACTTTTATAAATTTAACAGCACTAATTTAGACGCAATAGGTGTTGGAATAGATTATAACAAAGTGTATGAAAAATTAAACGCTATGTATGCCATGACTATTGAGGAAACAAAAAGAAGGGGGGTGGAGACTACGTTTGCATCGGGATTTATAAGGGAAATTAGTGGAAATATTTTGGGTGCACAAGTCAAGTATATAGCTTTAGGGAATTATGTTGAAGACATCGATTATCTGTTAAGCTCATTGTATGATTTCTTTAATGTTCTTGGTTTAGAGAAAACACGAATTGATTTTTTCATATATTATCATCCACGAATTAAAATAGAATGTGGTTCAAAAATTATAGATGGAATTATAGTAGATAAAACATTATTAGGGCAAGAAAATTTTGATGTAAAAAGCATTTTGAGAATAAATGCCATTAAAAATCCAGACAAAAAAATGTTGAAAGAAATATTTAAAGCTATATTGAAACATGCTATTCACAAAAATGTTTTGGTCAACGTATCAGATAATATGATAGAACTATGTTTAGAAGAAATGTTTAGGAGCATAAACAAAGACTTTTTGAAAAAATTCTTATTTGGAATTCATGAGAAAATAGATGTCCTAACAGAAAAGCTTTGCGAAGTTAATGAAAAGATAATTCATAAATATAGGGAAGACGTTGAATATGTAAATAACGCGTTAAAAATTGTCGGTTTAAAAGGAAATTAATTTTCAACTTATTTTTTGGCTTTAAGTTCGAGATCGTATATAGCATCTATGTACAGATTCCCATTGCATTTCGGACATTTACCTACTTCTCTAAATATATAATCACCTTCTTGAAAGAAACGTTCTTCCTTATAGTTACAATTATCGTTGTCACATCTTATTCTCGTTACTGTTTGTGATTGTTTAAGGATTTTTAGGCTAAGTAAACGTCTATGTCTATACGAGAAGAACATCGAAAGAATCATGCACAACACACCTGCCGCCAGAAAGTCTATAGAATATAGATTCACAAGGTCATATGTGCTCTGAACATTAATAACAGCCATAAATAGGAAGATTATTGAAAGTATGGAAAAAAGTATGGATAAAAGAAGTAGAACATTATTTTTCGACAATTTAACCATACAACTCACCTTAAAGTATTCCCATAGTATTCCCTACACCAACTATTACCACAATATCACCTTGAGAAGTTCTAGTATCGATAATATTCAAGACTCTTTTCACAGCATCATCAGCAGCTTCAATTACATCCTTCTTCATGGTTGTTATGGCTTCCTCTAAAGACATCTTTATAATTAATGCATCAAGAGGAATTTTATATTTTGTTGCTATCTCTTCTATCTTGAATTTCTCGACACCAGTACCTCCGATGGCTACTCCTACACCTTCAGCTATTTGTCCCGTTTTTTCCCCTTCAAGTTTCAAGGCTGCATCTATCATTATTATACGCGAAACCCTTCCTCCATACATGTTTATTATTCGCTCTATAGCATCATCTATTTCACCAATTTCCGCACCAGGTCCTTCGGCTTTAATCACTATTAATTTACGATCTTTATATTCAAATTCTGAAAATATAGTTTTGTTGGTTATTCGCTTTACCTGTTTACCACGCATTAATTTTGATGCCACGAGTGCACCAACACCATCACCTATGGGTTTCCCGCTAGAAAAAGCATGAGTTGCGCTGAAATAAGCTTCTGCGTAGCGCATTATTAGTGGCAAATTCATTTGAAGTTGCATAATAAATAACATATTTTTTGTTTTCTTACCCAATATAAAGTAATGTCGAACCAATCTGTATAGCTCGTTTAAACCGATTGCTGTTTCCATGAGACCTTCAAGATTTGGTATATAGTTTTGTGGTACATTAGGAGCTATTTGCTTTATGAAAGATTCGAATCTTTCACTTCGAACATCTAATATGTGTCTAAATTTGTTTACAATACCGTATGGATCCAATGATGTTGGTTCTATAACGAAAAAATCTAGAAAACTTTCTATTGATGGAGAGGGGTCGAAATTTGGTTTACCTACCTCGTTTATCTTTTTAATTACAATTTCTTTAGATTTAGAGGCGAGTATTTGTAATCTCTTTAGCGAAGATTCAGCTTCTCTTAACCAAAGGTATGTTTGTAACCTTTGATTAAAAAATGCTAGGATAAACGCATATATTAAGAAAAATGTTAGCTGAAGTAGGTATAAGCTTGTTGAATCATTAAATATGTTGTGAACATTTGTAAAAACAAGATTCATGAGGGTTTTATGTGACATTAATTATCCCTCATCAGATTAGGTCTATTAGTTAATGAACCAGTTCAAAAATAAAAATGTATTTATTCCATTAAAGTTCACAGTAAGAATGGGCGCTGTCAGCACGCCCCTTTCCCGATGCCTCTCGGCACCAGTACTCGGTAGCGCGGCGATGGGCTTAACTTCCGTGTTCGGAAAGGGAACGGGTGTTTCCCCATCGCCTATGGCCGACAGCGCCAAGATGTTATTATAATTAACTAGTTAATAAAATTTATCCGTATCTTTAATGTCCTAACATAGCTCCCAAAGAAAGTTAAACTTATTAAATTTAAATTGCCAAAATAATTTTAGGCCGGGGTCGCCTAGCCTGGTTAGGGCGCCGGACTCATAATCATGCATATAGGGCTGGATGGGATATCCGGTTACCGCGGGTTCAAGTCCCGCCCCCGGCATTAATTTAATTTTTAATTTAAGGGAGATTGTATTTCTACGATAAGATCAATAGACTAATGTGAAAAATTAGTATAAGAATTCTAATGAAGCCGGGGGAGGGATTTGAACCCCCGTGAGGCGGATCTGCAGTCCGCTGCCTCGCCACTCGGCCACCCCGGCATTGATAAATTTATTTGACTTTAACTATTTGTTAAGTAATGAGAATTATTAAATTTTTCAGCAAGAACCATTTTATGCATAAATACTAGTTTTGGGAATTTGATTTACGTAATTCTTTCTTCTAATATTTGTGTTGGAAGTGGTATTTTCGATGCCGCGATTTTTAAAGCCTTTTTAGCAGCTTCTAAATATTCCTCGGTTGTTTTGATTATAATGATAGCCTGACCTTCCTTTACCCTTGCAGCAGTACCTATTGGTTTTCCAAAAGAGAGACGCATACCATCTTGTAAACGATCTGCACCTGCAAATGCCATCATCTTATTTTCCCGCAGTATATGATGGGGATATACGACTACTTTCAAATGGTAGTTTTTACCAGCATGCTCTTCCATGAATTTATTTGATGATACTCGTGCTGCTTCTAGTGCATTATGTCTTATTTGCCCTCTTTCTTTTGTCACTAGTTTTAAAATGATATTAAATTGTCCTTTTTTATTACCCATTTCAAAAACGCTTATTTTTGGAGGAGGAACTCCCATTATATATTCCTTTCGAGTATATGGGGGGCTGCTGAAATGTCTATAGCATCTTCCAGGTCTTAATGGCATATTCATCACATCATAATATTTGCTTTGTTTAATAGTGATACACGCCAAATATAAATAGTTAACTCAATTTGTAAATTTGGACTTATAAGAATTATCGAGAAGGAAAAAACATTATACTATTGGTTCAGCAATTATTATATTGTCTTTTATACGCAGTATTCTGACAAAGATGTGAGAGTCAACGGGGATGTTGTTGGAATTTATTATGGTAATCGCCCTACCTCTAGCCACAGCGATTTTCTGACCTTTGAAAAGACCATCTTCGACAATTTTAGCCTTAACCTTTTCGTATTTTTTAAATGGAACAGGTACTTTTTTGACTTTAAATATTCCAAAATCGGTGGGAGATAACTTAAGTTTTATATAAAAGAGCTTTTCCCAATAGCTCAGTTGCTCATAAAATTTATTCCAAGAAATGTTATTAACCCTTTTTGGTTTTCTACCATATTTATGAACTTCATATTTCTGTATGCCCAAGGGGGGCCATTTTTTACCAGCACCGATAGCTTTAGCATATTCAATAATTTTGGGAATTTCTAAGTCATTGAGAGGCGATACCCATACAGGTGCAATTAACAAGTCTATTTTAGAACTATTGGTAATATATTCTGCAAGTGAAAGTATACGTGTTACGTCGTAACTTCCAGTGCCGGATAATTTCTTAGCGAGAACAGGATCTAATGCATCAATCGATAAATTTATTCTTGAAAGACCTGCATCTGCTAACTCGTCTATCAATTTTTCGTTTAAAAGAACTCCGTGTGTTTGCATTGAAATAACATTTATGCCGTTTATGCCTCTAAGCTTTTGCACTAGATCTACTATGTGAGGATAAGTTAAAGGATCACCCACTGTATCTATATGGGCCTCAACATTCTTAATCCCTTTATACGCAACGATTTGCTTTACATAAGAAAGTAAATAGTCTAATTCAACTAAAAATTCGCATCGCCTCTTCCTCGAGTTTGGTCCAGCATCAGTAGAACAAAAAATGCAAGATAGTGGACAAAGGGAGGAGGGACGTATTTGAATAACATTTGTGCCCCTATCTATAATTCCAAATGCTATACATCCAATTAATGGTATCTCAATGTCTTGCGTGATTTTTACTATTTTTTTGTTGAAAATCAAGTCATTTCGTACATAATTCATAAAAGCATCCATAATGTAACTATTGTTTAAAATTCAAGTAAAATTTATTTTGGGAATTGTAACAAAATACTAATGGGGGAATTCGCATCAGACGGACCTGAAGGAGAATAACCCCTCGATGACGTTCAGGGTTACCCAGATGCGATACACCCCCAGGTGAAGTGACTCCAAGACCCGTAGGTGAGAGAGCCGGAGGAGTGAGAAGTAATTTCTCACAATGAACACCGGTGATCGCCTACGGGGTACACTCACTTCACCTGAATGTTATTTTATAATTATATAATAACTTAATTTTTAATTTTAGTAATTTTAAGATTATTTAAACATTGATGAAAAATTTTTCACAAAATTTCTCATCTCTTCTAATTTTAGTTGAGGATATAGGTCTTAGATCGACGTCCTTAATCAAAGGAATTACAAAAATTTGTAATGGGCTTAGATGCTTTCCGCTTCTAATATTATTAATTTCTAGAGCGCGTATAAAGGTCTCTTCACTAACCACAATAGCAAATATATCTTCATCAAATATTGTTGGACCATAAGGATCATCAAGTATAATTATTTTTGTATAATCATATAATTTGTGAAAAAATAAAAATGAAAGCAAATTCTTTTTTCTCCTGTTACATGATTCTATAAAATGATTTTTACTTTTAGCTAGAATATCGCTAGTAACTCCAATTAAAACAGCTTTATTTATTTCGAAACATTTTAAAAGTAATTGTACATGGCCTAAGTGAAAATTATCAAAAGTTCCACCCACAGCAACGGTCTTTTCACTTTGCATAAACTTCAATATTTATGAGAATGTGTCACTTAAAATATTTTACATAAACATTAAGCATCACTTTCTGTTATGACATTTATTTTCCTTTAAAAATAATGTTATAGGAAGCTGATAAGTTATTTTTACTTTAGTTTCCTTTCTACCTTTAAAAGGAATATTATCCCTTCATCACAATATTTAAAATAGTATTTAAATTCATGTAAAGCATGGAAGAAAAAATATTTAGGATTTATTTTCACTTATTTATTAGGAAACGGGGCCGTGAAGGGCCGGGACTTTAAGGCGGTAAGCCGTAGCTCAGTAAGGTAGAGCGGCGGGCTCCAGAGATAGGGTGCAACAAAGACCTATAAGGGATGATGAAACTCTGGAGCGGGGAAACCCGTTGGTCGTGGGTTCAAATCCCACCGGCCCCACCAATAGTTCAGATACGATTGTCCAATTTCATCTCAAATATATTGAGTTCTGAAACCGCAATTTACCATATAACAATGTATTCAAAAAGAATCAAAAATTGAGATAAAAAAAGAGACTATTGTTTCAATTTTTGAAAAATGTGATTAATTTTACTTGATCTGAAGAAACTTAAAGGCAACAATATGGAGAATTTATAAGAGACTGTAGACATTAGCCAAACACTCTGAAATAAAAGTGAAAATTATAAGGTTATTCTAGTTCAAATTTTCTGTATTTGGGACAATATTTCTCTATTATTTTGGGATCTATTCGTTTCCAATCACTTTCGGGAATATACGTTGAAAGTAAATTCCATCCTATGGTTAAAGTAGTTTCTAGGCTTCTATTCTCATACACTCCTTGTGCTATAAAATTCCTTTCAAAGGCATCTGCAAACTCTAAGTATTTTCTATCTCTTTCCGTTAAAGCTTCTTCTCCAACAACCGCAACTAACCCTCTAAGTTCAACTCCTTCTGCATAACAATAATATAATTGATCACTTAGCGATTGATGGTCTTCACGTGTATATCTTGTCGCTTCTTTCATTAACCTTGAAAGTGAGGGTAGCACGTTTATTGGTGGGTATATACCTTTTCTATGTAAATTACGATCTAAATATATTTGGCCCTCAGTTATGTATCCTGTTAAGTCAACCACTGGATGAGTTACATCTCCACCAGGCATTGTGACTATAGGCATCAATGTTATACTTCCCTTTTTTCCTACTATTCTTCCGCATCTTTCATAATTTGTTGCTAGATCCGTGTATAGGTATCCTGGGTATCCTCTTCTACCTGGAACCTCCTCTCTTGCAGCGCTTATTTCACGCAATGCTTCACCATAATTCAGCATATCTGTCATTATTACGAGAACATGTAAATCTTGTTGAAATGCAAGATATTCTGCAGTAGTAAGTGCAAGTCTTGGTGTTATTATCCTTTCTATTGCAGGATCTTCTGCTAAATTTAAAAACATCACTAATCTACTTAAAGCTCCTGTCCTTTCAAATTCTTCTCTAAAGAATAATGCGTCTTCCATCCCTATGCCCATCGCTGCAAAAACTATTACAAACTCCTCCTCTTTTCCAGGTATCGTAGCTTGTCTAGCTATCTGAGCTGCTAATATGTTGTGTGGTAAACCAGACTCTGTAAATAACGGCAGTTTTTGACCTCTACTTAATGTATTCATACCGTCTATTGCCGAGATTCCTGTCTGTATAAATTCTTTGGGATACTCCCTTGCAGACGGATTTATCGGTGCACCATTTACATCTAATTCATCTACAGCCAATGGTGGTGGTTTCTTATCTATTGGTTCCCCTCTACCATTAAATATTCTTCCAAGCAATTCCATAGAAACTGGAAATTTCATGGTCTCTCCCGTAAATGTTACTGTCGTATTTCTCGTGTCTAAACCTCTCGTTCCTTCAAAAACTTGGATTACTGCATAACCAAAGCCCGTTTCAAGCACTTGCCCTGTTCTTATTTCCCCATCAGGTCCCTCTATTTTTACAATTTCGCCATATGCCGCTGATTTTACACCTTTTACTATTAATAATGGTCCACTTATCTGGCTCACAGTTCTATATCGTATACCTCTTTTTACAGTCGATATCTTTTCCTGCAATTTCTTTCACCTCTCACCTTTCAAAGATGAAAATTGAATTTTCAGTTCATTTATTATATGTTCGTACACGTTTTTAAATTCCGAGGGTGGAATTATTTTCATTCTTGCTATTTCATCTTTTATAGGTAAGGCCATAATTTTAGTTAATGGTACTCCTTCAATTAATTTAGCTTTTGCTCCTTTATGAAATTGAAGAATGGCTTTTAGCATTAAATAACTTTTTTCTATAGGGCAGTAGGAATCTACAGGGTGATATGCGTGCTGCGTGAGAAAGTCCTCTCTTATCATTCTTGCTACTTCAAGTATTTCTCTATCACTCTCCGGTAGAGCGTCCGGACCTACTATTTTCACGATCTCCTTTAATTCATCTTCTTTTTGAAGTATCGACATTACTTCCTTAATTAACTCTGGCCAATCTTCCGCTACAGTCTTAACATACCAATCTTTCAATACGTCTACGTACAGAGAATAACTCGTTAACCAGTTTATGGCTGGGAAGTGTCTCCTTTCCGCCAAGGATTTGTCAAGAGCCCAGAAAACTTTAACTAATCTAAGTGTTGACTGTACAACTGGTTCTGAGAAATCTCCGCCTGGTGGAGATACAGCACCTATTATTGTCACTGATCCTATACGTCTTTCCTTACCTAAAGTTATCACTTTGCCAGCTCGTTCATAGAATTCAGATAAACGTCTACCTAAATACGGGGGGAAGCCTTCTTCTCCGGGCATTTCTTCAAGTCTTCCACTAATTTCCCTAAGTGCTTCAGCCCATCTAGAAGTTGAATCTGCCATTAACGCTACGTCATACCCCATATCTCTAAAGTATTCCGCTATCGTTACACCAGTATATATGCTAGCTTCCCTTGCAGCTACGGGCATGTTACTCACATTAGCTATAAGTATAGTTCTTTCCATTAATGGCCTATTTGTTCTAGGATCCTTTAATTTGGGAAAGGTCTCCAATACCTCGGTCATTTCATTACCTCTTTCTCCACAGCCCACGTATACTACCACATTTGCATGAGCCCATTTGGCAAGTTGATGCTGTGTCACAGTTTTCCCTGTACCAAATCCTCCAGGTATAGTTGCAGTACCTCCCTTTGCTACTGGAAATAGCGTATCAATGATTCTTTGACCAGTTAATAGAGGCTCATCAGGTGATAACTTTTCAACAAATGGTCTTGGCACTCTTACTGGCCACCTTTGAATCATGTTTAAACTAATTTCTTTACCTTCACTATTAAGCGTCACTACAGGATCCTCAACGGTATAGTCTCCCTCCCTACTAACGTCAGTAACAATCCCTTTAAGGCCTGGAGGAACCATAATTCTGTGCTCTATTAATGGAGTTTCTTCTACTTTTCCTATAATATCTCCACCAGAAACCTTTTCCCCAACTTTAACCAATGGTACAAAATGCCACTTTTTATTTCTTGGTAGAGCAGGACTTACTACTCCTCTACGTATGAAGTCGCCGATTTTACTCCTTATATCTGGTAGTGGTCTTTGAATACCATCATATATTTGTCCAATAATTCCAGGTCCTAATTCCACCGAGAGCGGCCCCCCTGTTAGATATACGGGGTCTCCAGGTCTCAAGCCTGTTGTTTCCTCATATACTTGAATTATCCCCACATCTTCTCTTAATGATATTATTTCTCCTATTAACCCTTCATAACCAACTCTCACTACCTCATAAATTTTCGCATTCACCAGCCCTTTAGCGTAGACGACAGGACCTGATATTCTCATTATTACACCAGCAATCTCCTTATCCATTGCATCACACCTCTCATCCTATTAATAATTCAATACCTATAGTTCTTTTAACAATATCTTTAATAAATTCCATTGCCGTGGGAGCCCATTTTTTATCTGGTATTTCAACTATAATTGGAATCAATCTTTCATATAATTTTTCTTTAATGTATTGTCTTATTTGGTTAGCTAGACTTTCTGTTATTATGATGATGCCTATTTCCGCATTTTTTGTTAATTTGTTTATAACTTCCTCTGCTTGCCTTCCATCAGTAACCGCATACACTTCTTTTAAACCAGCCAATTTAAAACCTATGGCTGTGTCAAAGTCGGCTACTAATGCAACTCTCATAATCTTTCACCTTCCAATATACTTTTCGTTATTATTCTCCTAATATCATCAAAATTCCTTTCAAGTATGGCGTCTAATGTGTTATTGTATACGATACTTCCATCAGGTGTGGAAACTATTACTCCACCAAATTCACTTATATTATCAAAAACAATTGATATGTTCACCTTCCCACCCATCCTTTCCTCAATAATCCTTTTTAATTTTTCGATGTTTATATCGATTTCTTTATCTTTTGAATCAATTTTTATAACTAGATCCCCACCACCTATAGCCTCACAACCTTCTAATATTAGTTCTTGCAAAATAGATGGATATCTATCGGTCTTTTTAAATTCATGAAGTCTTCTTTTTACTTCATTTAAAACTTCATTAAAGATTGTTTCTCTCTCACGCAATATGATCTCTTTCATCTTTAAGCTTATCTCGGCAAGTCTCCTCCTCTCTTCCATCTTTATTTTTTCATGGGCTATTTTTATTTCTTTGTTCATTATTTCTTCCGCGTCTTTTTCTGCTTTATTTATTATCTCTTCTGCACGTTTCTTTGCATTTTCTATAATAGCTTCAGCCTCTTTTTCAGCTTCCAATATGATTCTGCTAGAAATATTTTCCGAACTTCCAAATATCCCCTTCTTAATAGTCTTATTTGCCATGTTTAAACACCACCTTTATTATTTCATTGATTATGCTTTCTTTATTACTTTCAATAGTCTTACTTATCTTGTTGATAAAAGCAGAAACCTTTTCTTGTTCTTCCTTTTCGTATTTCCTAAGTCTATTTTCTAAATCTTTCCTTAAATCTTCTATTCTCTTATGAATTTCTATTTTTATTTCTTTGTTCATTATTTCTTCCGCGTCTTTTTCTGCTTTATTTATTATCTCTTCTGCACGTTTCTTTGCATTTTCTATAATAGCTTCAGCCTCTTTTTCAGCTTCCAATATTATTAGTAAAGTTGATTTGAAGTCTTCGGTATCCAGCTTCCTAGCCATATGTTATCGTTACTACTCTTTAACTTATTTACTTTTAATATTTTTCACTAACTTGTTTTTCTATATCTTCTAATTCCAATATATTGTTGCAAAAAACACATCTTAATCTAACAGGCTTCTCAGATATAACTTTGAATTTTGAGGTTATGGGTTCCCTCTCACTTCTTGTTATACAAGAAGGGTTAGTACATTTTAAAATGTTTACTATTTCTTTTGGTACACTTATTTTGTACTTTTCGACAACATTGTAATTTTTAATTATATTTATTGTTGCAGTAGGAGCTATCAGTGCTATTTTGTTTACCTCTTCGACCTTTAACTCCTTTCCTTCTATTTTAACAATATCTTTTTTACCATATTTTTTACTTGGAACATTACAAGCTATGGTTACTATAAATCCTTCCCTTCCCGTTATTCCTAAAATTTTCAAAACACTCAGTGCGTGACCGGCAGGAATATGATCTATAACAGTCCCTTCTTTTATTTTTTGGACTTTAAGTTCATGTTTTTCCATAGTATATATCCCTTCCCATTTGTAACTTTACTTACTTAAAAAAGTACTTCTTGCTTCAGTTTCATTCCATATATAGAAAAATTGAACCAATCATTAATTGCATAAAACGCTAAGAAAATTTTATCTCATTTAAACACTACATTAATGTGGTGAAAAGCCATGAGACTTAAAGGTCGTGATGTAATAGAAATTACGGATTTAACTCGTGATGAAATTGAGTACATATTCGAATTGGCTAATAAAATGGAAAAATTTGCAAAATCGAAATGTTCCTTATTAAAGGATAAAATACTGGCATTACTTTTCTTTGAACCTAGCACACGAACTAAATTAAGCTTTGAAGCTGCTATGTTGAGACTTGGAGGAAACGTTATTGGGTTTTCAGAACCGTCAACATCTTCTATTGCTAAGGGGGAAAGCTTAGCTGATACTATAAGAGTTGTGGAGAACTATTGTGATGGGATTGTTATTAGACATCCATTGGAAGGCGCAGCAAAGTTAGCAGCAGAATTATCGAATGTACCAGTAATCAATGCTGGCTCAGGAGCACTTTCACATCCCACACAAGCACTACTAGATCTCTACACAATATATAGAGAAAAAGGCCGGATTGACGGTCTAAACATAGCCCTTGTAGGTGATCTAAAATATGGACGTACCGTTCACTCATTAGCTTATGCGCTTACTTATTACGATGTAAATATTTATTTTGTATCTCCTCCAGAATTGCGTATGCGCCGTGAAGTAATAGAAGATTTAACAAAAGCAAATGTTAGATTTAAAGAGTATTTTGAGTTTAAAGATGATGTATTGAGTAATTTAGATGTATTATATGTGACAAGAATACAAAAAGAGCGTTTTCCTGATCCTGCTGAATATCAGAAAGTTAAAAATTCATACAAAATAACTCTTGACCTCTTGAAAAAGTGTAAACATGATGTTGTAATAATGCATCCATTGCCAAGGGTTGATGAAATGGATTATCAAATAGACTCTATGCCAAATGCGAAGTATTTTATTCAAACATACTATGGTTTATTAGTGCGAATGGCATTGCTGTATGCAATATTAGGGGATGCCCCGTTATAACAGATATCCTTTGACATTCCTCTTTTCATTACTTGCCACGTATGTATTTAGGTTTTTTGAGTAGTATTCTAGTACGGTTAGAGCGCGCCCACAATAATCACATCTTTCATGTCTTCCATGCATTAGTATCCCGCACTTCCTACAATATGTAAAATCAAATGAAAATGTAAATGCAGCTACTTTATTATTACATATTATTTCTTTGATGTACCTATAAAATACATCTTTCGGTGGGATTGGCTCTATAAGAGGTATGTTTAAACAGTGACCTCCTAACATTTTCTTATGAAACATTCCCTCTATTTCGATTCGTCTATTCAATGGTATTGAGATATCATATGGGAGTATGGTATTTAATGAGTATTTTGAAATTTTTTTACCTATTCTCTCCTCAATAGTTCTAAAGCCATAGCGAATACCATCTGCAATAAATAATCTTCTACTGGGGTCCTCACTACTTATTTCTGTAATTTTTATTTTAGGATAATCTTTTAGAAATTCGAGTGATTTTTCAATAATTTTTTTAGAAAAAGTTAGTGCTTCCTTTTCTTGATATAAATCCTTGTTTGTGTGAATCTTTGTAGCTTCAAATAATCCAATAAATCCAATTCTACCATATCCACAATCTACACAGTAGTAATTTTCATCATCTACTTCTAAGGAGAGAAAGGGTAACGCTCCTCTACTTACCCTTTCCTTTATTTTTTCTTTTCCATAATTCATGGCATCTATACTTAATTTAATATTTTCTTCTAATTTTGAAAAAAATAATAGATCATCTCCTCTAGATTCAAGCGCTATTCTGGGTAAATTTATTAGAACGGTATTTAATGTACCAGCGCTATTTTTCTCTTTTAGAAAACTATCTATTCTCGATAAATCCCAACAATAACTAGATTCTACATTACTTTCCCATTCTATATTTACAATAATTGGTGTACACCATTTATAGAGCAATTCACAAACTTTAGATATCTCTTCATCAAAGTTTGTATTCTCAAAAGCATACTTATCCATTTTTATTATAGGTAGTGGTGTAAGAAAAGGCCTTTTCCCTTCATCTCCACATATAAATACTTCAAGAAATGCTTTAAATAACAATACCTTTTCTTCAAAAAAACCGTCTTTCTCTAAACTTTTATCAAGCCTTAAACCTATCGCTACTGATCGAGGCATTTTTAGAATTCCAGGTATTTGATTTAAACTAATAATCATCCTTCTAACTTTTGTGAGTACATCATAATAACTAATTTCACTAATAAAACGTGACAATATAACATTAATGTCATCAATAACTTGTCCAACTGAAATATGGTTTTCTGCTAGGTGGGTAATTTTAGTGATGTTTTCCAAGGCTTCATCTATATCTTTAGCTTTCCTAATTTTAGGGATAAATGTATTGGGTAAGTTGCTGAATGTTAATTCACTGCTAATAATTTTATTAGTGTCATGATGAATAGTCTCTGGCATAACCCCCCAAAATGGTAGATTGTTTAAATTTATTGCTCCTGATATGTGTGCGTCTGAAATATTCCTTGGCAGTTCTTTTATCAATGCATATTCACTCATAACTGACGTGCCTGCTTTCAAGTACGTGAATAAGGGTGAATTTATTGTGAACTTCTCCTCATTAATCATCCTTTCAATATCATATACGGGTAAACCTAATCTTGTCATGGCATGTCTATAATCCTCCAAATTACGTTCCAAAAGTATTGAGTTTACTATTTCCCTTATTAATGGGGCAGTTAGGTACTTTATGTTACTTTTCAAAATTCTTTCCTCAGCTTCTCTGGCTATTTCCTCTGCAATCATCCGTGGAGCTTTAGCTTCGCGCATTAATGCTTCAACTATTTTTCTTCTTTCAAATGGTTCCATAGTTAAGTTGGAAGTCCTCACAAGGTATCTGCCTTCTTTCTTTATAATATCTCCCTTTATTTTTTGTAACAACAACACTATTTCTTCTCCAAAATCAGTTAATTCGTATTTCCTTTTCTCTTCATTTTCTTTCACAAGTCCAGCCTCAATCAGTATGTTTAAATGATGTGCAAATTTTCCTGAATCTTTTCTTGGAGATAAATTTAGGTCTAGCATTAAATCTGTAAAGCTACTTTCTTTTACAGAATATAATTTTAACAAAATATTTATGCGTGTTTTATTCCCAATGGCTTTAAATATTTTATTTAAACTGTCTTCATAAACATTGCTCATACAATATATTTAAGGACCATTAAGAGTATATTACACTTATCCTATTTTAATCATTCGTTTTACATGAAAATCTCTTTAAGTTTTCCACCATTTTTTCAACACTTTCTATTTTTGATAAAACTAATGGTATTTGCTCTATAGTTGCTAATTTTATGGCTAATTCATCTATATGTTGCGTACCATGCATAACAACCATAGCTGGTTTTATTGGGTAGACCCTTACAGCAACCATCGGTGATCGTCCTATACTGACTTTAGTAAATATCAATGCCCTCATGGAAGTTTCTCCCATTAGTCTGAAGAAATCAATTCCCGAAAGCTTTTCTATACATCTTATGCTATCAACGATGGTGTGCCCAAATATTTTCCTATTAGATAGATGGCTACAAGCAACTAGTTCTCCCTTCACGCTCAAACATATATCATTTACGGTAACCGGCTCTACATACTCTCTTATATCTATGATGGCATCTCTAGGTATGTCTAAAAGCATATTAGAAAACTCTTTTATCTTTTTACAGCCCCTTCTTTTATCTATTTCAAGTAGTGCATTAACAAACTTTTTAATAAATTTTGAACCAGGTATCCTCCTCCCCATTTCATAATCACTTATCACTGAAGGTGTTACTTGCATGACATTTGCAACCTCCACCTGTGAAGCTTCGAAAATCTCTCTCCATTTTTTCACTATAACCCATGGTTTATCTGATAATATTAATTCTCCAGCAATTCTTTTTGCGATATCTTCCTCGGTCATCAGAATCCCATACACATTTGGAACTAAAAAAGTTTATTATTTATTGTTTTAATTATTTAAATTAATAATATAATGGTAGAAATTTTGTTAGGGGCCGTAGGCTAGCCTGGAAGGCTGCGGGGTTAGGACTTACCCCCCATTGGGTCCCCGTGACCGGAGTTCAAATCTCCGCGGCCCCACATTTCGATTTCACAAACATTCAAGGGAGGAATGGTTAATATTACTATTTTCGTGATTCTACTGTCATCAACCACGAAAAATTTATTTATAAAAGTAAAGCTTTAGTTAAAATATTTATATGGAGGCGTTATGGACGAACTTCATATTAATGATGTTAAAATTAGAGAGGCATCTGTTAATGACATAGATAAAATATACTTGATTGAAAAGTTGTCATTTCATGAGCAAGAAGTTTACCCTAAAAATTTGTTAAACTTTTATTTAAGTATCGCTCCTAAAACGTTTTTAGTGGCAGAAGTTAGAGACAAGATAATAGGGTATGTTATAGCAGTTATTAGACGAGGTTACATTGGTCATGTAGTTTCAATAGCAGTAGACCCCTCATTTAGAAGAAAGGGATTTGGTAAGCTTTTAATGGTAAAGATCGAGGAAGTTTTAAAAGTATTGGGATGTGTTATTTTAAGACTTGAGGTGAGTAAGACAAACACCGCAGCCCGCAATTTATACTTAAATATTGGTTTTGTTGAAGCATATGAAGTACCAAAGTATTATTTTAACGGTTGTGATGCTATAATAATGTTTAAGTTGCTGTCAAAATATCGTCAAACGTTAGTATAATCAATGTAGGTGGACGTCTAACTATGCTTCCAATTCTAGCGCCTATTATATACTTGACATCCTTCTCTCCTGCGATATCAACTATTCTCTGTGTAACCACACCATCAAAGATTATTCCATAAATCCTATTTTGTTGCTGTATCTCATTTATTAAATCTCTTACCGAAGTTTCCTTTATTTTCTCTCCCTTCTCATTATATAAACTTGCTTTCAAAGTTCCTAAATGTTCTTTCACTTTTTCAACTATGTTTTCAGGCAATGCCACTTTTACTTTTTCTATAGAAGGACGTTTCATTTGAAGTTCTAAATATTCTTTTGCTGGGATCATATTTGATAAACATTTAGCTATTTCCTTTGCTGTTAACTCTTCCACTTCTTTCCCAGGTGGTGCTTGAGCTATATAGTCTATGTCCGCTACTTGCAATAATTCTTTTAATATTAATTCGCCAGCTCTATCTCCGTCTACAAATGCTATCGTATTCTTCTTTTTTGAAAGTTCAATTATAGTTTTAGGAATGGAAGCACCTTCAATTGCAATCACATTTTTGTATCCATGTTTAAGTAAGTTAATTACATCAGCTCTTCCTTCGACTATTATGATAGTGTCTTCTTTAGCTACTCCAGGTCCTGCTGGAAGCCCTTCTTCACCAAATTTAATTATTTCCGATGCTCTTATTTCACTGATAATTCTTTCCACTATTTCTTGAGTATCTATATTTGATTCTTTTTTCCACTTGTTTAAAATTTCTTTAGCTCTCTCGATAATTTGCTCCCTCTTTTTCTCTCTTAGATTTTCTATGCTCTTTAAATAGAACTTTGCTGAACACGGGCCTACTTTATCTATAACTTCTATTGCTGCCACGATCAATGCAGTTTCAACTTTATCTAAGCTTGATGGTATGATTATCTCCCCAGTAGTCTTCCCTCCTTCACTATTTACTTTAACTTCAATTCTGCTAATTCTCCCTGTTCTCTGAAGTTCTCTAAGATCTAGTTCTTCACCCAGTAAACCTTCCGTCTGACCAAAAATGGCACCTATTATGTCAGGTTTTTCAACGACACCGTCCACTTCAAATCCCATTACGATATTATATTTTGCTGTAACAGGAGCTCCCCCCATTTTGACACCTCTTTTTTACTCATTCATCCCCTGTGAACTTACGAATTTTGAGAACTAAAATTTATAATTGCTGGTTTATAAATATTCTTTTAGCATTAAGGTTATAAATAAGTATTTATCTATTTGCCTCGGTAGCTCAGCTCGGTAGAGCGGCGGCCTCGTAAGCCGTTGGTCGCGGGTTCAAATCCCGCCCGAGGCTCCAAATTGTTTATTTACATTTTTAAAGATGATGAAGATTTTAATTAAGCATTTGATGGGGCCGGTGGGATTTGAACCCACGACCTTCGCCGCCCGAGGGCGACGTCATACCCAAGCTAGACTACGGCCCCAAAAGTAACATAAATTTAATTTACCACCAATTATTCTCACTTAATAAATCCTTCCTTTCTCAATATATCCCTCGCAGCAATAATCCCGGTAGCAGCAGCTATAACAATACCCCTGGATACACCCGCACCGTCTCCCGCTACATAAATATTGGGGATTTCAGTTTCTAGAAATTGATTAGTTTCGATCTTTTTGGCAGAAAATTTCACTTCAGGAGCGTAGAGTAATGTTGAAGAGGTTGCTACTCCTGGAATTATTTCATTAAGGGTATCCAACCCCTCTAGTATGTCTGTTAGAATTCTATGCGGTAAAACCATGGATATATCTCCAGGGGTTACAGATTTCAACGTGGGTTGAACATGACCTTGAGATATTCGTTTCCATGTTGATCTTCTACCCAGTTTTAGATCTCCAAGTTTTTGGAGTATGGGCTTACCACCACCAAGTATTGTTGCTATACGAACTATTGAAAGACCAAAAGCTGTTGTATCTTCTATAGGTTCGGTCAATGATATACGAACTAGAAATGCAAAATTGGTATTCGATGACTGTACTCCTGACAATGAGTGTCCATTAACACCAACAGAACCATCATCATAAAATTCTTGCACAACATATCCTCGATGATTGACGCAAAACGTTCTTACAAAGTCATCATAAGTGTGAGTGTATATATGGAACTTTGGATCTCTATTTACTTCAATTATAGGGTCCATCACTACAGCAGGTACTTCAACTCTTACTCCTATGTCTATTGGTCCTGGATGTGTTGGTATTCCAAGTTTTTCCGCTTGTTGGGCAAGCCACGTTGCTCCAATGCGTCCTGGTGCCACAATTATGTATTTCGAATTAATTATTTGACCATTTTCAAGTTTAACTGACCCTTTATTGATATCAATGACTTTCGTTTTTAATAAAAAGCGCACACCTCTCTTCTCTAAATCTAATTTAAAGTTTTTTATAACTTGTATAGCTTTGTCCGAACCTATATGACGCTGCGGAATTGGAATGAACTTTGCACCCACTGCAGCAGCTTTTCTTTCCAATTCCTCTATTTTATGTGGATCCCCATAGTATAGAGTTTCTGGAACGCCGTATTTGAGAAATATTGAATCTACATAGTGAATTAAGTTCCAAGCTTCGTCATTACCCATTAACTCAATTAAGTTACCTCCTATGTCCGGCCTTAAATTTAATAACCCACTGGATAAAGTACCAGCACCACCAACACCGGACATTATGTTACATGGGGAACATTTACGACATATGTAATACTCATTTGCAGGACACTTTCTCTCCTCTACGTCTCTACCCTGATCTATTACTAACAATTTTAAGTTGCTTTTGTATGATAGTTCATAAGCTGAAAAAAGTCCGGCAGGTCCTGCCCCAACAATTACTACATCAAAATCTGTAGTCATGATTTCCACACTGTATGGAGAGAAACCAACAATATAAATGTAAGTGGTGATTTATAATTTTATTGCTGAAAATAACAAAAGTTGCCAATAAGGGATTATACATGAATAACGCTTTCAATTCATCTAACTTAGATTACCTTACAAAAAGATATAAGAAAGAGTATTTGAAAGCATGGAATTTAGTAAATGAGAGAGGAGTGAAGAAATATATTTTTGTTCCTAGTGGTGTGGAAAGATGGATTGTTAAGGGAAGAAAAAAGAATTATGTTGTTTTACCCGGTATTTTTTGTCAATGTGAAGATTTTTACATATCAGTTGTAATAAAGAGGAAAAAACAGACATGTTATCATTTATTAGCACAGATGATTGCTGAGGAAACAAAAAAGTATGAAGAAATAGAACTGAAGGATGAATGTTATTCTAAGGTTTTATGTAAACTTACATGCACTCTAAATTAGTAATAGGTACCTTCATTTATTCTTGCGAATATAGTTTCTGGTTTCCACCTTCTCTATTTTTCCATCCCTAATCCACACTATTCTGTCGCTTACCTCTAATATTTTATAGTCATGCGTAGCACAAAATATAGTTACATTGTTGTCTCTATTTATTTTCTTCAATAAGTGTGTTATGTTTAAACCCGTATTTAAATCAAGATTACCGGTAGGTTCGTCCGCTAAAATTATTGATGGATTATTTGCTAATGCTCTTGCAATTGCTACACGTTGTTGCTGACCACCAGAAAGCTCCAATGGTTTGTGGTTAACTCTTTCAAGTAAGCCTACTTTTTCAAGTAATTCACGTGCTCTTTTTATGCGTTCTTGCTTCGGGACGTTCGCGAATATCATAGGTAATGACACATTTTCAATAGCCGTAAGTATGGGAATTAAATTGAATGTTTGAAAGATATATCCTATTTTTCTGCACCTTAACCAAGCTAATTCATATGCATCTAATTTTGAGATATCTATGTTTTCTATGAATACTTGACCTCTAGTAGGTTTGTCCAGTCCTCCTATAAGTTTGAATAAAGTTGTTTTACCGGATCCGGAAGGCCCCATTAACGATAAATATTCCCCTTTGTGTATTTGTATACTCACATTTTCAACGGCCTTTACTATCGTATCTCCAAGCTGGTAATATTTTGTTAAATTTAAGGTTTCAACTGAATATTCAAAGGACACGTGTTTACACCTCGTATCTTAGTGCATCTGTAGGATTTATCTTAGAAGCATAGCGTGCAGGATATACTGAAGCAACTATGCTTATGGTGATCGCAATTAATAAAGAAACAAATAAAATCTGTAAATACATGATAAATGGGAGTATGGTTTCGTATTGAATAGCAAGTATAGGAAGAGTAAATATCGCTGCTATGGTGAACCCTATAAACCCTCCAATCATACCTATTACCAGTGCTTCGAAAAGGAACAATTTCATTATCAATATATTTCTCGCACCTAAACATTTCATGACACCTATCTCTTTGTACCTTTCTGCAACGGAAATTAACATTGAATTAAAAATTGTTATTACACATACAGCTATAGATATTATTGAAACCCACAGTTGATATTCATTTAAATTAACTACAAATAAACTTATATTTGACTTGTAAGTATATGAAGAACTGAGAATCATCATGGATGATACTAATGCGACACCTAAAAAAACATTAAAAATAGAGAGAAGTATTCTACCTCTCCGTTTTCGCATATTTTGTATGGTTAGATAAAGTAGGTCTTTTGTCGAAACCTTCATTAACTGATGTTTCATAACTTGTTCATTCATCATAATTTAATTGATCACCAAATATTTAAAACTTAAATATTGAAAAGGACAACTTATTTCTGACGATTTATGGAGGTAAGTTTACAGATTACAATATTGACTATTTTTTCAATAGTTGCGCTGATATTATCATTAAGTTTTATGTTTGTTGAAAAAATTAAAGAAGCAAAGAAAAAAGGAAGGTGATGTAAATGGGTAAGAAGTATAAGAAGAAATTACCTATCAGGCCGCCAAAAAGGATACCTACGGTTTTTCAATGCCCAAATTGCGGTAAAAAGTCGGTAAATGTTGAAATTGATGAGAATAAAAGAGAAGCAAGCATAACTTGCGGAAATTGTAGCATAAATGTAAAAATAGAAATTCCACCTATATTTACAACTGTTGATGCGTATGGTAAGTTTATAGACCTTTACTATTCCGGGGGAATTAAATTTAGTGAGGAGAAAGAGCATGAGCATAAGGATAGGTAAGGTAGAGAAATACCTTATTGACAAAATAGAGCGTGAGGGAGCGATACACATCACTTTAATAGACCCTGATAAGGTAACTCCGGAAATCATAAGTCATATAAAGGAAGCAGTCGAGGCAGGAACTTCAGCAATAATGATTGGAGGTAGCATTGGTGTTTGCGAAAAAAATCTTGATGATGTAATACTTAACATAAAGGAAGAAGTAAAAGATGTTCCGATAATACTTTTCCCAGGAAATGTTTCAGGTATAAGTAGATATGCGGATGCCATATGGTTTATGTCACTTTTAAACTCATCCAATACATATTATGTGATTGATGCACAAGCTCAAGGAGCGATAATAGTTGAAAGATATAGGCTTGAAGCCATACCGATGGGGTATATAATACTCGGAGAGGGAGGAGCTGCAGGATATATAGGCTATGCCAGACCAATACCATATAATCGCCCAGAAATAGCTGTCATGTATGCATTAGCGGGAAGTTATCTTGGGATGAGATACATATATCTAGAAGCAGGATCTGGGGCAAAAGAGCCTGTACCTCCGGAGATCATTCGTGCTGTGAAAAAGGTGGTGAAAGGAAAGGTGATCGTTGGTGGCGGCATAAGAACCGTAAACCAAGCTGTGAATGCTGTTAAGGCAGGAGCAGACATAATTGTTACGGGGACATTAATAGAGGAAGGAAATAGCAAGCGCATAAAAGAAATTATAAATAGAATTTGTAAGGAAAAAAAGCCAGTGTAAGGGAATGATTTCATATTTTAGTGACATTATTTTATGGTTCCTATAGGAACCATCATTTAAATAAGTTCTAGACAAATCATAATGAATGAAAAATTTAATTATAATTTTGATTCATCGTTAATTAGATGAATAGATCATGTATACCCTGATGAGTGAGTCTTATAGGGAATATTTTAACAAACTTAAACTTAAAGTCAAGGAATTATACGAGTTAGCCGATAAAGTGAAAAAAAATAGCTTTGATCCTTCACAAAAATGTGAAATTTACTTGGCAAATAATCTTGCGGAAAGAGTTGAAGGATTACTACATGAATATGGAGTTACGAATCTGTCGGAAAGAGTAAATGAATTATTAAAGAAGAACAACAAAGAAATAGTTGCACTGAAAATAGCTGAAGAGATAGTATATGGTAAATATGGTAATTTTGACATTGAGAAACGCGCGGAAATAGCTTTGAGAGCAGCACTTGCCATATTAACTGAGGGTATAACCGCTGCACCAATACAAGGAATAAGTAGTGTAAAGATAAAGAGGAATCTTGACAAGACAAAGTATTTAGCTGTTTACTATGCAGGACCTATAAGGTCAGCTGGAGGTACCGAACAAGCGCTAACGGTATTTATAGCAGATTATATTAGGCAGCTCTTACACTTAGACAAATATAAGCCCACAGATAATGAAGTTAAAAGATACATAGAAGAAATAAGGTTGTATGAAAAGTACGTTGGAAAATTTCAATGCCATAATAGCGAAGAAGAAATAGAAAAGGCTGTCAGGAGGATACCTATTGAAGTTACAGGAGTCCCTACTACTCAAATTGAAGTCAGTATAAATCGTGACTTACCAAGAGTTGAAACAAACAAACTACGTGGAGGCGCATGTAGAGTAATAAATGATGGAGTACTTGGAAAAGCTTCAAAATTAATGAAAATTGTGAAATCAATAGGAATGCAAGAGTGGGAATGGTTATCAGAAATAAGCAAAAAAGAAGAGGAAATTGAGGAAAGTTTTAATGAAAAGTACTTAGAAGACGTTATAATTGGAAGACCAATATTTGCACATCCATCAAAGGTAGGGGGATTTAGGTTAAGATATGGTAGAAGTAGAAATACAGGAATAGCGGCTATAGGTTTAAACCCATATACAATGGCTATTTTAGGAGATTTCTTAGCAATTGGTACACAAGTTAAAATGGAAACCCCAGGTAAGAGCGGTTTAGTAATGTCTGTTGACACCATATGGGGACCAATAGTAAAATTAAATGATGAAAGTGTAATTAGGATAATGTCTCAAGCAGATGTTGATAGAGCTAGAGATAAAGTAAAGGAGATAATATTCTTAGGAGACATACTAATATCCTACGGAGACTTTTTAGAAAATAACTGTCAACTTTTGCCAGCCGGCTATGATGAACAATGGTGGAGTGAGGAAGTATTACTGAAAATTAAGGAGAAGTGTAACGCTGATTTGAATATTCTAGAATCAAAAATACAAATAGATAAAGAAAGATTAAGTAAGATTCTTTTCGAGTATGCTAAACCATCTGCCGAGGAAGCAATAAAAATTGCTATGGAACTGGAGGTGCCTTTACACCCAATTTATTCATATTATTGGAAAGGAGTGAGACCCAGTGATATACTTTACCTTAGGAACTGGATTTTAAATGGAACAAAAAAGTATATGGATTCAAGTAATGTGGCTCTAGATTACGATCAAAAAATAAAGACCATATTGGAGGATATATGGATACCACACGTATATGATCATGATGAGGGGAAAATAATTTTAAATAAAGAGGATTTTAAAATTTTAGAAGTATGCTTAAGCGGATATTCTGAAAAAATTCTTGATGCAAAAAACGGTTTAGAAGCCATTAATTTAATTTCAAAAATCAAGATAAGAGATATCGCACCGACATTTATAGGATTGAGAATGGGTAGACCCGAGAAAGCGAAAGAAAGAAAAATGAAACCACCAATACATGCTTTGTTTCCTGTCGGAGAGATAAAGAATAATAATAGGAACATCATTGAGGCTGCTGTAAATAGAAATGTTGAGATAGATGCAGCTATTAGAATATGTGGAAAGTGTGGAAAGAAAACAATATACTACAGATGCGACGAATGTGGAGGAGAAACATTAGAAGTAAGAGTATGTAAAAAATGTGGTTTAAATACGTTCGAAGATAAATGTAGAAGATGTCACGAAGAAACCATACCCTTACGTAAACAGGTATTTGACATCTATGAAGAACTTAAGAGAGCATGTATAAATCTAGATATCACTTCTCCTCCGAGGATAGTTAAGGGAGTAAAAAAGTTGATGAATAAACATAAAACACCTGAACCTCTTGAAAAAGGGATTCTAAGAGCTAAACACGACGTTTTTGTCTATAAAGATGGAACTATAAGATTTGATGCCACAAATGCTCCATTAACACATTTTAAACCAAAGGAAATAAAAACTCCTATTGAAAAATTGAAGGAACTAGGATATATGAAGGACATATATGGAAATGAGCTGAGAAGTGACGAACAAATACTTGAATTGAAAGTACAAGACATTATAATACCGGTAGAGGCGGCAGATTATTTAGTGAAAGTATCTAGATTTATAGATGAATTACTTATTAGATATTATAAGGCTGAACCTTTCTATAATATAAAAAGGAAGGAGGATCTGATAGGACATATAGTTATCGGTTTAGCGCCACATACATCATGTGGCGTAATTGGTAGAATAATAGGCATTACAGATGCAAAAGTATGTTTCGCCCATCCTTATTGGCATGCTGCAAAAAGAAGAAATTGTGATGGAGACGAAGACTCAATAATATTAGCTTTAGATGCTTTTTTGAATTTTTCCAAAACGTATTTACCAGAAAAGGTAGGGGGTTATATGGATGCCCCACTTGTTGTAACTTTAGTTATAGATCCACATGAAGTTGACGATGAAGTATTTAATATGGAGACGTGTAGTAAATACCCGATAGAATTTTATGAAAAAACATTAACAAATGCAGATCCTAGAGCTGTAAGTGAGATTATTGAAAAAGTGAGGGATAGGATAGGGAAAATATCACAATATGAAGGCTTGATGTTCACAATAGATACAACATATATTGACAAAGGACCAAAAATTTCAGCATATAAAAAGTTAAGAACAATGAATGAAAAGATAATTCTTCAAATCAAGATGGCTGAAAAAATTCACGCAGTCAATGTTAAGGACGTTGTGGAAAGAATTTTGCAGCATCATTGTATACCAGACCTTATGGGAAATTTAAGGGCGTTTTCTACACAGATCGTACGCTGCACGAAATGTAATGCAAAATATATTAGACCTCCTCTTTCAGGTAAATGTAAAAAATGTGGAGGAAATCTTTCATTAACTGTTCATAAAAGTAATATAATGAAATACATGGTTTTTGCTGAGAACCTAGTTGCAAAATATAATTTACCGATATATTATAAACAAAGGCTAGACTTAATCAAAAAAGAAATACAATTGTTATTTGAAAAAAGTGAAAAGGGAAAGCAATCAAAAATTATTGATTTTTTGATGTAAGGTATGAACAGTATTCTGGCAATATCAGTTTATGGTTCCTATAGGAACCATAAGATGTATGAATCATCACCTATTCAAAAGGAATTTAATTAAGTTAAAATCGCTGATAACCCCAATTAGGTTGCCATTAATGTCAACAACTGGAAGTAGGTGGGTATCCAGGTCTCTCATTTTTTTAGCACATTGATTTATTGGTGTTTCTTCTCTCACTACATCAATTTTACGCGACATTATTTCACTTATTGGTTTTTCAGGAAATGTAAGCTTTTTGCTACCAATATATACGATCGTCAAGGAATCCCAATCCCATTCTTGACCTTCAGTTGATGCCTTCAATGAAGACTTATACTCACTCATTATAACATCAGCATGATTAAATAGATCAGAAATGGAAAATGTTCCTACAACTTCAAGTTTTGTGTTTATAACCAATAGTGTTGGCACTTTCGCTAACTCCATAATTTTCCACACAACATTAATTGGAGTAGCATTCCATACAGCAAGAACTTTTCTTTCTACTAATTCTTTTATAGGATGATGGAATACTACGCTGGTGAGTAATTTATAAACAATATCGCTAATCGTTATTATCCCCACTAATTCTTCCTGATCTACAACTGGGAGATACCTGGTGTTATGTTCAATGAAAAGACGTGCAGCATCTTTGATGGTGTTGTATGGAGAGACATGTAAAGGATTCCGCATCATTACTAGTGCTGTTTGTTCTTCATAAGGCTTCTCTAAAAAAGAAAACCTGGTAATTAACCCAACTAATTTTCTAGTGCCTTTTTTTACAACAGGTAAACATGTAACTTTGTGCTTCTTCATTATTGATAAGACCTCTGTTCTGGTACTTGGTACTTCACAGTATATCACATTCTTTGTCATAAAATCCTTAACAGATAATTTTTCATACACGTATTGTCCCTCCACACCCCCTAACGCTTACCTTTTTACATGTTTATTTTATCATGTTATTTTGTTTAATTTTAACAAACAATTTCAATCAAATAATCTTTCAAGTAATCTAACGAAGCTTAGTCTTTTATAGTTTTTGCTTAAGATAGGTAATTGAATTTATGGAAATTTACTGTGGCATTATTATTCTATGGTTCCTATAGGAACCATAGACTATATAGGGCACTTACATGGACTTTGTTTACAACGAGGACAACATGCAGTATATTTCGATCTAAAAACTTCCTCTAAATCTACATCTAAAAGATTAGCTATCGAAACAAGCCATGCAAACACATCAGCAATTTCACTTTTAATGTCATCTTCAGATCCCTTTCTTAATGCTTTTGCAAGTTCTCCAACTTCCTCAATAAACCACATGAAGGTTTTTTCCAATCCTCGTCGACTATCTCTGTCAAAATATAAAGTTCTTATTATAGCTTGAGCATCATTTAAGTTCATAAATCATCGCATAATACTAGTAAGGATAAATAAAAAAATATTTATCTTCAGAAAAGACTTGATATAAATGATAAAATATGCCGAAGAAAAAAAAGAGAGAAAGCAGTTATATGCCTGTCACAGGGGCCGGGCTTATACGCTTCTTTGAAGAAGAAATGAAAGGAATAAAGATTACACCATTACAAATAGTAATAATCACTATAATATTCATCACGGTAATCATTATGGGGAATATGGGTATGCTTTCATTCATAAGAATATGAATATATAGCCAAAGTTACAAACAAAGTCCATTTTTAGCTATCATAAATACTTTTTCCACTAAACTCAAGTATAAAGCAGTCTCGAGTTTATTGAAGTTGCAAGTAATGAATTTAGTTACCATAAAATGATGATGGCAAAAATTGGTGTGACAAAAATCATGATCTAATCACATATCACATTTTTAATCACAATTATTCTTTTAAAGTTACATCAAACTGATGCCGTTAGGTCGTTTCCCATATCTTTTGCAATTTATTATAAAGATGATGTGTAGTGCACAGAGCTTTTTTACTGCTGTTGTCATTCTGTTAATATCGCGGTAATAAGAATCTTGATAAATCATGGAAGACATCCTATTTATCATCTTGGAAACACTTGTTTAAATGTTCCAACCAAATTCGAAGTTTCCAGTTTGTTTACATGAGGAAGGGAATTAGTAAAGAATACTTGGGTTATATAGACAGACTTCTTATTGTGTATCGCTAAATATGTAAGTTCTAAAAGCAAAGTTCAAACGAGCATATATCTAACAATATTAGATGCTCAAACATTAATAGAAGCCATATTATAAGATCGTAATTTTATATATAGAAATATATAGAAAGTATAACATTATTGGTTATGCAAATATTAAATAACCAATAAGGTTTAGGTCCGCCAAGAAAGGCAACAATACATTTTCAGTTTGAAGTTTTAAAGATCCTTCACTTAAAAATGCTCACTTGAGAAACATCTTATAATGAAATCAGTTCATCAACATGAAAGAAAAATTTGAATTCACGCCCATTAATGCGACTTTGAATACCAATATACTAAGATTTAATGTGAAGAAGTTTGGGATAATCCTTACAAGTTTGTAAAATTGCAAGTAAAATATCCTAATGACCCCCTACGGTCAAGAGATGTATTTCAGTTTTATTTTCAACAATTCTAAACTAATTTATTCTTTTATTCCCCCTACATATAGGTGTACCTAAAAATATAGTGTTCCATGTCCAATTGTATATTTGTAATAGTGCTCATTGCTTACACACGATATTTGTGTTTTGAATGGTTTCGTTAACTCCGACCATTGTCTTGATAATAAACTTGTTATAGCCTATTCCCTGTATTCATTATTCTAGAATTTTATTTATTATGTTATCATTCTTCACTACTCTCAGGGTTAAGGATCGTTATGTGTTTAACAAGACACTAGAATTTGGGAAGGACTTATGTTTAATATAATTACTATAAAATTACTATAAAATTCATTATTTAAGTAAGTGTGATATCGTTAGCAGAATGTGATTAATTCCTATCACGATCTCCTAGGGAAGGAACTCAAGATCCATCCATCTTAGATAAAAGATAAGTAAGCTATACATAAAAATATCCTTATTGGATGTTTTAGAGAAAAGTTCAGCTATGAATTTCAAAATCAGAACTCTTATGGTTAAGTTAAGTTGACTTAAGTCAAATCACTTTACTAAGCAAGCAATATACAATATTATTTTTTAAATATAAAATTTAAAAAAAGACATAAGAATCCCACATTAAAACGATAAAAGTATAAGAGTATAGCCGTGGAAAACTATAGCCATTATCAAGATTAAATTGGTATAGGTTTAAATATAAGAGGGGGGACAAGGGAATTACATCCTTATGATCGCCATGTACAGTTAGGAACAAAAAGTGGTGTGAATATGTATTTAAGATCTAATTATTCTCCAAACTCCTATAGTTTTATTCTTGATGAGGAAGATATATGTATGCAGATGAGTATGGTTACCTAGTCCACAGTAATAGCATATTTTACGATAAAGTGATAATCATATTGATATATCACATTATGTGAGAATTACATCTAAAAATCATAAATTCATGTTGATCAACTCCAAGAAGTAAGTATGTAATGTAATGAAAATCTAAAGAGAATAAGACATGATCCTTGGTGTTTTTAAGATATTAGAGATCCATTAAATACTGTACGAGAGTATTGTTAATACATTGTGACAACTGTAATATTCCCTACAAAAGAGCTTTAAATAAGAAGTGATATAAAAGTTGTATAGATGAAAAAATGAGTGAAAAACGTCGAGAGAGAGAAGACATGAATGTAATTGAAGAACTCTACAAGGAAATTATAGATTATCTAGAATCAATTAATAGGAAATTTTCGAGGATAAGAATGTTGGAAGAAAGACTTGAAAGTTTGGAGGAAAATTTAAGTATTGTAAGTAGCAGGATTCGCAGAATTGAGGATCTGTTACGTGATTATATCAGTGGGGAGGAGGGAAGAAGTAGAGGGTTTACCACATTCACACGACCGAGAAGTTATAGCGAGAAAATGACCATTGAAAAACCAAAGGAGCCAATCGAGGAGACAAAAGATAAGAAAATTACGGCACCCGTAAAAGAGGGAAGAACAAGCGAAGACATTATAGACAAAATAAATACTCTAACTGAAACCGAAAGACAAATAATAAGCATACTCGCTAAAAATCCAGAGATTAGAGGAGGGACCGCATTAGCTAGACGTATAGGGAAAACTAGAGAACATGTAAGTAGACTTTTGAAAAAACTTGCAGATGAAGGAATATTAATAAGGGATGAGAAGAGTTGGCCGTATAAGTATATAGTCCCTGAAAAAATAAAACAATATATTATAATAGAATAATACATGTGATGTAGATAGTGATTTTAATCACATATCACATATAATTTTGTGCTTCAGGGGAAATATAGTACATACGGTTTATCCTAGATCCTTTACATGATAATACTCCTGAACGATATAACCTTGATAAGTAAGACGATATTGTGTTCAAAGGCAATTTTTCTCCATAGTATTTATAGTACACATCAGCGACCTCTCTTGTGGTGAACCAACGGTCTTTAAACTTTTTCTCTAATAACATTATAAGCGACTCTTTCACATTATTCCTTTTATGTGATATGTTAATATTTGTGATTTCATTTTGAGAGTAATTATTTGACAATCCTGTTAATTCGATCAATTCAACCAATTGTTTTATTTTCTCAATATTAAAGGTTCCTTCAATAGAAATTGTAATTTTATTACCATCAGGAGATGTATATTGCAATAACCATTTTCCTCCTTTCCTTGAACTTTGTACCACAATTTACACCCCAAAAATAGGATCCTGAAGGAAGTTGGAATGCAATAATATATTAGACAATTAAAATATAAAAGTTACTTCAAGCTACCTTATTTATAATTAGTGTTTGCATCAGTATGAATGGCAATAAAAGAAATTAAAAAACATATTTTTGGAAAATTGACTTATATGCAAAAAATAATGCTAGGAAAGTTTTTGGAATATAGATTGAAGTTTAAATAGTGTTTTTCTGTTTTTTCACAAATTTCCAATAGAAATAAAGGGGTTCAACTGTTGACATCTATTATTAGTGCTGAATAAACATTTAATAGTAAGTTGTTCGTTTATAGTGGTTTAAGTGGAAGGTTGAAGTTTAGGGAGGTTAACATTAGAATTAAGATTCACTAAGAAAAGTTGAAGGGATAAGCCCTTTAGACTAAACAGTGAACTATTAACAAGTTGATTTTCTAAAAGTAAATGTGTAGATCTAGATCTATAAAGTCAAAAAGGTTTTTTGGTGATGATGTCAATTAACATCATTTTACATAATGGATTTTAATTTCATGAAGCTCATGATAGAAAAATTTATATATTAAATTTGAAGCATTTGTGAATATTACAATCATAGTTCATTATACATAGAACATAAATTACCATATTTGGGTCATTTTGATAAACAAACGTATCCATATGGAAACATAGAAAACATGTAGAATCATGTTCCTGCCTCCATCCCATTCCTAATTTTATGATGGGGTTTATGGTTCCATATGGAACTATAAACCATTAAAATGTATATTAAAGAAAGAAACGGCGTTGTATGTAGTAACATCGGATACTACTTCTATGTTTATATTTTTTAACTCTGAAACCATTTTTGCTGCATAAATTAAATTAGCAGGCTCATTTCTTTGATTAACATAAGGTGATAGAACAGGAGCGTCGCTTTCCAACATGATGAATTCTAATGGGATGTTTCTAACTAATTGTTGCTTTTGTGAGGACCTTACTATCGATGGGGGAATAGAGAAGAAGAAACCGTTTTCTACTGCTTTTTTTGCCCAACTTATTCTTCCATCAAATGCATGTAATATAACCCTTTTTGCACCTTCACTTATGAGAAGTTCTATGGCATCGTCCCCTGCATTTCTTGAATGAACTATGATGGGTAAATTGACCTTCTTAGCGAAGTTTATCCATGATATAAAAATTTCTTTTTGCATGTTTCTTAATGAAGGATCACGTATGTAGTAATAATCTAAACCTACTTCACCTATACCTATGATAGCATTAAGATTGTCAATTATAAACCGCTGATACTCCATCAGAGCATCAATGTCAAAATTTGTAGGGTCCCAGCCGCATGTCAGAAAAAGAAAATTTTTATGAGAATTCATCAATTTTATGGTTTTTATAGCTTCATCTATCGAAAAAGCTGAAGATATTATAGCAATAACATTTGACCTCTTCGCTCTTATAAGGACCTCTTCACGATCATTGTCAAAACAATCATCCATGATGTGGCAATGCACATCAACAAACTTCATGACTAACACCAATGAAGGTAAAAATCAAATTCTGGAGAAGAGTTCTCTAACTTGCTTCAATATAAATCTAAAGAATTCTTGTGTTTGTAATGGTCTAAGGCGATATGCTGCTACTATTATTCTTGCAAATATTTCATCTGAAGGCATGTCTTTTCTATCAGTTTTCCCCGTATACCGATATATCTGGGCACGAGTTATTCCAATTTCTTTTGCAGCTTTGGAAATATTTCCACCACAAGCATCGATAACTAAATTGAGTAATTTTACTCTTTCAATTAATGGAACAAATTGTGCCAATTTTTGCGCTTTTTCAATGTCAATATATGACAAGGAGGCACCCCTTTATTTCTATTGGAAAATACTTTGATTAATTTTTTTGGTTAGTTAATTGTATATAATAAATACTCTATAAATTAAATTAAGTTAATCAATATATAACAGTTTTTATAAAAAATATTGGATATTTTAGTCAAAAATATTTGAATTATTGACAAATTAATGTAATTAATATCTCAATTCTTAATTTTTAACTCCAGCGGAAAGGGGGGGGGCGTTCAACCATGATGGTGTGTCTATAATAATTATTATATTCCAGGTGTGGATTATGATCCGGTTTCTTATCATGTAAAATGGGCCTTAGATAAGGGGCTCTTAATATATGTTGAAGACTGAGAATGAAATTAAGAATACAAGAGTTACGATATTATTCAATTTGTCAGAAATTCAATGCTGTATTGAAGATAAGCCAATAACGCGATATTTTTAAACTTATAAACCAAATCTTAACTGTACTTAACACTGGCTTATGTAGAGTAGTTTTGAATCAATCATTCATCATCAAAACTGCATATGCGTAACTTTTGACTTTAATTATATGTTTTTTTATTTTATATAGTTTTAAACTGTAAACACAACGATCGGTACTGAAAATACGATATTTGAAAGGCCAATTCAGACTTAATATAGTATAGGCACCATAATATTATGATGTGATCAATAGGGGGATTTACACTACAAAAATGTTTATGTAATGCAAGTTTCAAAATCGAAAAGCTGGATTTCAAGATGAATTTTTACATGTTTAAATTTGGGAATTCAACATGTGGAAGATCTCCTATCCTGTCAGGCCTAGATAATTATTTTGAATGTATGATTAGGTCTAATGAAAAGATCATTGACTTAACTTTTGTTAAACTTGAACATTTTTCTTCACATGTTTGTGATTTAGGGATTGAAATGTTTCTTGCAATAAGAAGATTTCGTTTAGAAATGAAGTGTGTGGAACCTTTATCCATTCATCTAATTTGCATTGATCTTGTCTTCAAATAAATACCATAATTACACTTATGTTACTATATGACCATACGACCATTATACAATTAAGTAATTAAAGCATGTTTGTTTACTTTTATTGCAATTTTCTGGGATTGTGATCTATATAATTACTATAACCACAGTCTTAGGAAGGCTTTTTGACTTATTTGAAAATATGTCTTACACATCGAGGATTGTAATTGCAAAAAGGTTCTACGATCTTTAAAAGGTGGTAGCGGGGGGTGGATTTGAACCACCGATCTCGGGGTTATGAGCCCCGCGGCATAACCTGGCTAGCCCACCCCGCTTTTTTCTATCTTTTTATGTTACTTTCTGGGCAATAAGTTTTACTCTTCTTCATTACTTTCATTTTGATTAATGTTAGTGTGGAGTGTTTCGCTCCAATACCAATTTTTTATCATTTTTTGTTGTAAGTTGCTTCTTCTTTCATTCGTGTATCTTATTAATGGTTTTGTTAGATGTCTTTGTGATCGTGGTGGTGGTAAATAAATTCCTTCGTAAATGTTTCTCAAAATAATTCTTTCTTCTTTCTTTGTATTTATATTAGCCTTATATTTGCATTTTTCACATTTGAATCCTTTATTTTTTCCTTCACTTTTCATAGTTGCCCCACATATAGGACATTTCGGATTTAATTTTTTTGTAATTTTTTCTAATTTCTTTACATACAGTTTCTCAACATTAATCATTAAAGTATTGTTATGTTCTTTTACAACTCCATAGACTTTTATCGTATCTCCACACTGTAAGTACATGGCTGTTTTTTTAAGTCTCTTAGTAGGCTCATAGATTGCGCATTCAATAGTGTCACTATATTCATCTGTTATCGTTAGTAGTAGATGTCCTCCTCTTATTATTTTTGGTGGGCTACAGACTTTTCCTAGCAACTTTACGGCATCATAACACTTTAGTTCTTTTATTCTTTTTACATCCATATAATGCATATCTGTACCTTGATTTGTTTTATAAATCACCCATCTTTCTATGGGCTCATATACTCTTATTCTTTTAAGTGCAGTTAATAGGATTTCTGGGTTTTCCCCCCTTATTCCAAATAATACTGGGTCAGGTCCTCTTGGGGTAATTAATATCCTATTTTTTTCGTAGTCTATATTATTGAATGTGTAGGGGGACGTCAACTTATCCATTTCATATACACTTTTTTCATCTATTTCCCTCTTCTTACCATAATTTTCCTTTTTCCTGTAAGCCAGGAGCTCGTACGTATAGTCTCCATCATCTAATGTTAATCCTATTGCGCTTATGGCTCCTACGATGCCTCTTTTTTTATTGTTTAGTGTGAATAATTTTACATTGCTTTTTTCTGCGATTTTTACTGCTTGGTCGATGTCCATCCTTCTTCTTATGCTTTCATATGCAAAATTCTTTAAGATGGTTGGTACTTCACCTTTTAAGAACGCTACAGTTGGTTCTGTATTTTTGTCTAAGTACGCGTTCTCCAAAACTTTTTTAACAACTTTCTCTTCGATTTTTGTTGATTCATCGTACAGGACCTCTATTCTTAGTGCTACGGCTCCGTTGCCTCTAGTTTTCCAGGGTATATTTGGATTTAACCTTATCAAGTTTGGATAGTCTATGAATTTAGTTTCCCTATTTTTTAAAAGTTCTTCGATGATTAACGCTCCTATGTATGTTGTGCATCCTCCACTAATTGAGTCCGTGTCATCGATTCCTATATGCATTTTTATATGCATAAATAACCGTTAGAAAGTTTGCTAGACATTTTGCTTTTTCCCTGCTTCAACGACGATCATAGTTAATGTAGATCTCACTTTACTCATTTTCCTTATTTTTAGTGTTATTATTTCCTTTAGCTTATCTATGTTTTCTGCTCTGACTTTCGCAATAATGTCATATACGCCATAAATTACATATGCTTCTTCAACTCCCTCGATCTGTACAATTTCTTTTGCAACCTCTCTTTCAGCACCAATTTCGGTGTTTATAAGTACAAATGCCATACTCATGTTTTTCTCCTTTTTAATTTATTATGAAACTAAAATTTAAGCTTTAGCAAATGAATTTTTATATGTTGATGGTGTTTTTTGATGATTGATGAGTTACCCCCTTTATATGTTTGGCATTTGCATGAATGTGATCCTCGTAAATGTACTTCAATAAAACTAAAAAAATATGGCCTTATTGAATTCATTCCATCTCTGAAGTACGCAAATAAATCTTCTATAGTCTTAAATCCCTTATCAAATAAGGTGCTAAGTGCACTGGATAAACCGACGGTAGAAAGGTGGGGATTAATAGTCATAGATTGTTCGTGGAAGGATACTGCTGTTTTGGATAAATTTAAAAACATTGGAATGGGGAGAAGATTACCTTTATTTTTTGCTGCAAATCCAACGAACTACGCAAAACCATACGTTCTAAGTAGTGTTGAAGCGTTCGCAGCAGCTCTGATAATAATAGGAAGGTTAAATCTTGCTGCAAGATTGTTATCTCTTTTTAAATGGGGTGAAACTTTTTTCTCCCTAAATAAACTGTTAATTGATTCCTACTTGAAGGCAAAAGATGAATCCGAAATTAAAATAATTGAGGAAGAGTTTTTGTGTGGTTTAAAGTAGGGGGTGTGTGGTGGTAGCCCACCTTTTGTTTTCAGCAGGATTCGTCTAAGCGGCCTACCCGAGCCTCATGTGGCCCTCATAGGCTCCTTTTTGGCCTTACCCCCGCAAGCTAGCCCGTTGCAACCAGTCTTCCAGCCTCATCAATAGCTTGCTCGGCCTTTTGCAAGGCCTATGCTACATCATCTTCATCTGACTGGAAGGGGTGTCGTTTCTGTGCTATGCTAGGATTCTCATCCTACCCCCAAGAATAAGGGGGTTGCGGTGCCACAATGGGGGTGGGCTTCCTCAGGCAGGGGGTATCCCCTGCCCGGCGCCTGCTCCACCACTCACCCCCTTAGTGTCGCCATGCATAGTTAGGAATATCGTTTGGTGTATTTTGCAAGTTATGCCACCTCGGGTTATTGGGAGTGGCGGGCTGAGTGCCTCGACCTTTCGGTCTTGGCACGTACACCCCCACCCCATCAACGGGATCTTCTATCCCCACCCTCGTCCCCAGCAGGGTATAGTCGCCTATACCCTTCGCTGGAGAATGGCCGCCTATTTTCGGGGAGGGCTTCCCGCTTAGATGCTTTCAGCGGTTATCCCCCGTGGCGTGGCTGCCCGGCGCTGCCTTGTCAGACAACCGGTACACCAGAGGCCACGGCGCCCCGTTCCTCTCGTACTAGGGGCACCTTCCCCTCAGGCGGCCAGCACCCCCAGTAGATAGAGCCCGACCTGTCTCACGACGGTCTAAACCCATCTCACGTTCCCCTTTAATGGGCGAGCAGCCCCACCCTTGGGAGCTGCTGCACTCCCAGGATGGGAAGAGACGACGTCTGGGTACCAAACCGCGGGGTCGATGTGAGCTCTCGCCCGCGACGAGCCGGTTACTCCCGGGGTAACTTTTCTGTCATGTCCGGCCCCCACCAAGGGGGGCACGAACGTTCGCTAGGCCCGGGTTTCCCCCCTGTACCCCTTGCGTTCAAGGGTACAGTCAGGCCGGCTTTTGGCCTTGCCCTCTACAGCGGGTTTCTGACCCGCTTGAGCCGACCTTTGGGCGCCTGTGTTACCTTTTCGCAGGCGTGCCGCCCCAGCCGAACTGCCCACCTGCCGTTGTCCCCGACCATAACGGTCGGGTTAGGGGGATAGTTGTGGAAGGGTGGTGTTCCATTGGCGCCTCCATAACCCCCGAAAGGGTTACTTCATAAGCTCCCACCTACGCTATGCATCCACAACCATCCCTCAGCAGCAGGCTGCAGTAAAGCTCCACGGGGTCTTCTCGTCCCACTGGGGGTTGGTGGACTGTGCACCACCAGGTGGGTTCACCGGGTCCTGGGCTGGGACAGTGGGGACCTCGTTGATCCATTCATGCACGCCGGAACTTACCCGGCAAGGCATTTGGCTACCTTAAGAGAGTCAGAGTTACTCCCGGCCTTCGGTGGCGCTTCACCCGGTTGAACCCGGGCTTCACGGACCACCAGTGGCCAGGATTCAGCCCCCGTACACACCCTTACGGGCTAGCGGGGACCTATGTTTTTATTAAACAGTCGGGTCCCCCTGGTCACTGCGACCTGAAGTCCCCAGCTTTCGCTGAAGACTTCAGGCACCCCTTCTCCCGAAGTTACGGGGCCAATTTGCCGAGTTCCCTAGCCCCAGGTTAACCCCGACACGCCTTGGGCTTCTCACCCAGAGACACCAGTGTCGGTTCTAGGTACGAGCATGGGGGATCCTTTCCAGTCCCCTTTTCATGGCCTCCAGGGATCGGCTGAACTGCCATAGGCAGCTCATCACGCCTTCGTCCGGTTCTCACCATTACGGTTCTCCCCGGACTTCAGCGTTTGAATGGGGCGACAGCCCCACTCAGCCTACCCTGAAGGGTCAGGGACTGGACTTGCGTTGCCGCAAACGTACCCCCATGGCACCGGAATATTAACCGGTTTCCCTTTCGGTGGGTGCGAGTTACGCCCCACCTTAGGATCGGCTAACCCTCGGTTGACGACGCATTGCCGAGGAACCCTGGCCCTTTCGGCGGCCGGGATTCTCACCCGGCTTTGCTGTTACTACCGCCAGGATCTGCAATCCTAGCCGGTCCACTAGGCCTCACGGCCTAGCTTCTGACCAGCTAGGACGCCCTCCTACCGGATCACTTCCCCAATGGGGAAGTGCCCCGAGGTCTCGGCGGCCGATTTAAGCCCCGTTAATTTTCGGGGCCTCCGGCCTCGGCGGGTGAGCTGTTACGCACTCTTTAAAGAATGGCTGCTTCTAAGCCTATCTCCCCGCTGTCTAAGGCCGGAGACGCCCTTCAGGACACTTAATCGGCACTTTGGGGCCTTAACCTCGGTCTGGGTTGTTCCCCTCTCGGCGCTCAGGCTTACCCCGAGCAACCCGTCTCCACCCTTCTACGGTGTTAATGGGTTCGGAGTTTGAAAGGGTGACGGGGTCTTTCGACCCCTTATCACCCAATCAGTGCTCTACCCCATTAACTACCTCCGGGTGGGCCGGGCTGGGACCCGCTTCGGAGGGAACCAGCTATCACCGGGCTAGATTGGTCTTTTGCCCCTAGGCCCAGGTCATGGGAGTGAGTTGCACGTCAACACCCCTTCGGGCCTCCATCGGGGTTTCCCCCGACTTCACCCTACCCAGGCCTAGATCGCCCGGTTTCTGGTATCATGGTTGTGGCTTCAGGCCCTTTCGGACCCCGCCCCTCGCCAGCAACGCTGCTGGCTGCGGGCAGTCGGTTTCCCTACGCCTTCGGGGATAACCCCCTTAAACTCGCCACAACCATGAACTCCCTGGCCCGTGTTTCCAGACGGAAGGTATAACCCTGATCATCTTCCCTCGTACTCACCCGTCGCCGGGTTTTCCTTCGGGAAGACTCATTTCTTTCGGGCTATACCTCGCGTAGCCACATGGTTTCAGGCTCTTTTCACCCCCCTTCCGGGGTGCTTTTCAGCTTTCCCTCACGGTACTAGTTCGCTATCGGTCTAGGGACGTATTTAGCTTTGGAAGTTGGTGCCTCCCAACTTCCCACGACCAAACCAAGTCGTGGTACTCTGGGCTCAGCTCCTCCCCTGGGGTTACGTGTACGGGGCTGTCACCCTCTACGGCGGGCCATTCCAGGCCACTTCCACTTCCCCCAGTAGGGAGGATTATGCTGAGCCCCATTAACCTTACATCCCTGCTAGGTTATCCCTAGCAGGTTCGATTTGAGCTCCTCCCCTTTCGGTCGCCCCTACTCAGGGAATCTCTGTTGATTTCTTTTCCTCCCCCTACTAAGATGTTTCCGTTCGGGGGGTTCCCCTTTGAGGATCCCTTTAAAGGGATCCTCAAATGACATGGGCTCTTAACCCATGTCAGGAAGTCCCATTCGGAGATCTCCGGTTCAAAGGCTGCATGCGCCTACCCGGAGCATATCGCCGCTTGCCGCGTCCTTCGTCGGCGCCCTAGCCAAGCCATCCACCATGTGGCTTACTCGTGGCATAACTTGCAAAATACACCATTTCACGTTCCTAACTATGCATGGCGATCATAAGGATGTACTTCCCTCCGCCCTTCATCTGAAGGAAATACTCCTTCAGATTGCATTTAAACGGGCCCGACCCCCACACGTGGCCCCCCATGTTATGACTTAGGAGGTGATCCGGCCGCAGGTTCCCCTACGGCCACCTTGTTACGACTTCTCCCTCCTCATCGAGCTTAGATTCGCCCTGACCCCTTGCGAGCCAGAGCTCATCTAAGCCCGACTCGGATGGAGCGACGGGCGGTGTGTGCAAGGAGCAGGGACGTATTCACCGCGCGTTGGTGACGCGCGGTTACTAGGGATTCCATGTTCACGAGGGCGAGTTGCAGCCCTCGATCCCAACTGAGGTGGGGTTTATGGGATTACCTCCCCCTTTCGGGGTCGGAACCCATTGTCCCCACCATTGCAGCCCGCGTGTGGCCCGGGGGTTTCGGGGCATACGGACCTGCCGTGGCCCCCTCCTTCCTCCGCCTTAGCGGCGGCAGTCCGTTTAGTGTGCCTTAGCCCTTACTAGGGCTAAGTAGCAACTAAACGTGGGGGTCTTGTTCGTTGCCGGACTTAACCGGACACCTCACGGCACGAACTGGCGACGGCCATGCACCTCCTCTCAGCTCGTCTGGCAAGGTCGTCAGCCTGGCCTTCATCCTGCTGTCGCCCCCGGTAAGGTTCTCGGGGTTGACTCCAATTAAACCGCAGGCTTCACCCCTTGTGGTGCTCCCCCGCCAATTCCTTTAAGTTTCAGCCTTGCGGCCGTACTCCCCAGGCGGCGGGCTTAACGGCTTCCCTGCGGCACTAGGTGGACCCAAGGTCCACCTAACACCTAGCCCGCATCGTTTACGGCCGGGACTACGGGGGTATCTAATCCCCTTCGCTCCCCCGGCTTTCGTCCCTCACCGTCGGGCGCGTTCCAGCTGAGCGCCTTCGCCACTGGTGGTCCTCCTGGGATTATAGGATTTCGCCCCTACCCCAGGAGTACCCTCAGCCTCTCCCGCCCCCTAGCCCGGCAGTATTTTCAGCCTTCCCAGGGTTAAGCCCTGGGCTTTAGCTGAAAACTTACCGGGCCGGCTACGGACGCTTTAGGCCCAATAAACGCCCCGACCACTCGCGGAGCTGGTATTACCGCGGCGGCTGACACCAGACTTGCCCCCCGCTTATTACCTCCGGCTTTTTACACCGGAGAAAAGCCACCCTCAGCGGGTGGCACTGGGGGTGACCACATCGTGCTTTCGCACATTGTGTAGGTTTCGCGCCTGCTGCGCCCCGTAGGGCCTGGGCCCTTGTCTCAGTGCCCATCTCCGGGCTCCCGCTCTCACGGCCCGTACCCGTTATAGGCTTGGTGGGCCGTTACCCCACCAACTACCTGATGGGACGTGGCCCCATCCTAGGGCGATGCCAAGAGGCATGTTCTTGGCATCCTTTCGGAGAAGAGGCATTCCAGCACTCTTCTCCTATTGGGGTTTATCCCCAGTTTCCCGGGGTTATCCCCATCCCTAGGGTAGGTTAGCCACGTTTTACTGAGCCGTACGCCGCACCCCAACATTGCCTGGGGTGCTGACTCGCATGGCTTAGTCCCACCCCCATAGCAGTCGGGTCCGGCAGGATCAACCGGGGTTAGTACGGCCGCCTATAATCTAAATTAAATTTGTGGGGGGCACTCACGGGGGCTCGAGCCCTCTTCAGACCTAAAGCAATAAGGTTTAGGTCCACATGATTCTGCCCACACTTGGAGGCCAACTTTTCATCCAAGGGATTTAATCCCCTGTCTAGTTGACGCCGCCTATTTTTAGTGTGGGCTAAATATTTTTACTAGTTTTCTAGTATATTTATTTTACTCTTTCATCGTATTGTTTTTTCCTGGAATTACGAGAGTGCCAACATCCTCGTTCATGAAAGCTTTAATAATATTGTTTACATCGTTTCCATTTACTATTCTTAGAGGTATTTTTGATCTTTCAATAATATTTATCGCGTGAAGATCTATTAATTCATAGTATCCTGCTTTCACCTTTTGTTCTCTTAATATTTCCTTCAATCTCTGTGTTGTAACTTTTTTAATAAGTTTTGCGTCGGAATATACTTTTGGATCGCATGTATACACTCCATCTACATTAGTTACATTTATAATGAAATCAGCCTTTATGGCTTCCGCGACTATAGCCGCAACACTTACGGTAGATTGACCTGGAACTAGTCCTCCACAAACTATGATTTTATCTGTCAGGCTATCTATGTTCAATATCTCTTCCAATGTTTGAGGGATTCTTGGGTATGCATAGTCTTTAAGTGCCATTGTAAATAGAAACGCGTTTGCCCTCGTAATTATTATTGCCAGATAATCTTTTTCAAATTCGGAAGCTCCAAGAGCATCAGCAACATTTATGTAATCCCTTGCATAATTTCCTCCTCCAACCACAATTCTTATGATCGCTCCTTTGCTATGAAGATTTTTAACGACATTAGCTACTTCCTTCACTCTATTTACATCAATGATACCTTGATGAAATAATACATGCCCACCTAGCCTTATGACTACCTTCTTACTCATTTAGTTAATTTTAAATAAGAAAATATTTATAAAGATTTGGGGCACTTTTTCTATCTCGGATTACCTAATAGACACGCTGGTGTGTTAAATTGAATAGATTAACTATGAAAAATTCAATTGATGAATATAAGTTTCGGAAACTTCTTAAGGAATTGGAAGCTAAAGAAGGCAGAGGAACTGAGCTCATAAGTCTGTACATCCCTCCCGGACGCCAGATATCTGATGTCATGAATGCTCTTAAACAAGAATATTCTCAAGCCAGTAACATCAAAGATAGACGAACTAGACATCATGTGCTTGATGCCCTAACATCATGTATGCAGAGATTAAAACTATTTAAATCAGTTCCAGAAAATGGTTTAATTATTTTTTGTGGGTACACGTCCACTGGTATTCCTGGAAATGAAAATATGGAAATACACATAATTATACCTCCAGAACCAATCAATATATACTTATATCGATGTGACAGCAAATTCTACTTAGACCCACTTAAAGAGATCATTAGCGAAAAGGAATTTTATGGTCTAATAGTAATGGATCGAAATGAAGCAACTTTTGCCATTCTAAAGGGTAGACAATTACGTATACTTGATACAATAACCTCCGGAGTTCCTGGAAAACATGATGCTGGAGGACAGTCTCAAAGGAGGTATGAGCGAGTTATTGAACAAATGGCACATGAATTTTACAAAAGGATTGCAGAGTATGCTGAAAAATTCTTTCTAAACTCAGATGTGGAAATAAAGGGGGTGATCATAGGAGGTCCTGGCAAAACGAAAGAAGACTTTGTAAAAGGAGAGTACCTCCATTATACACTTAAATCAAAGGTTATAGGTGTTATAGATACCGGATATACAGGTGAAGAAGGGATATATGAACTTGTAAATAGAAGCAAAGACATACTGCAGAACATTAAGTATATACATGAGAAAAATGTTGTACAAGAATTTTTATCAAATTTGGCTAAAGGTGATAGCCGCATAACATATGGACTCAATGAAGTCGAAAAACTATTATCCATGAATCTTGTGGAAAAAATCCTTGTATCAACAGCTCTTGGAGATTTGGAAAAGATAATCATGATGTGTCCAAACTGCGGTTATTCAAAGGAACAAATAATTGATATTATAAATGAGAATAAAGTGCTGAATGAAGTGTGTCCAAATTGCGGTGCGCAAATGAATATAAAGTGCAAACAAAATCTTCTAGATGAAATAATTGAAAAAGCAGAAGCAAACAATGTTAAAATAGAATTAATTTCAACGGAAACGGAAGAAGGAGAGCAGCTGAGAAAGTCATTTGGAGGTATAGCTGCCATCCTACGCTATAATATAACGGAATAAACAAATAAAACTTAAAGTATAAAAACTCCTTTAAATGATCTAAACATAAAATATATCGGAAACCTCATATTTAACATGGTTAGAGAATCAAAATTAAGCAAATTGGCCGCCGTAGCTCAGCCTGGAAGAGCGGCAGGCTGTGGACCTGTAGGTCGCGGGTTCAAATCCCGCCGGCGGCCTCCATGATTATATGTCAAAAATTTAATATTCACCAGTATCTGTTTATACATTTAGTAGAGTGGGCCGGTAGCTCAGCCTGGAAGAGCGTCTGCCTTGCACGCAGGAGGTCGCGGGTTCAAATCCCGCCCGGTCCATCATTTTATTTATTTGATTTCCATGAATATTTCCTTATCCTGCTTGAACGACCAAAACCACAATGTGCACAACGTTTTTTCTTAATGTTATATGAATGATGACCACATCTTCTACATACAATATGTGTTTTTTTACTACTTGCTTTACCAAATGATGTTGTGCCTTTAACCATTCTGAACACCTATAATGATACTGGAGATATCAGAATTATATTATCTCCCCTAATTATTAGAGTTCCAAGAGTTTTTGTATTGTTTCCTTCAACTTCTTCCGCGTTTTCTAAAACCAAATTTAAATGTTGATCAAAACTTTTAAGCAATCCTCTAATTACTTTTTCTCCTTTCAACTTCACATACACCATTCCACCTAAGGATTTAGCTAAAACCTCGCTTGTAGTGGTTTCAGACATGATACTCCCTCGATATACCTAATAACTTTTTTAGATATTTAAATTTAAAAATAGCGGTACATTTAATTGGTTGAACCTCTAGTATTGTTTATAAGTGTGACTATGTTAAAAGTTAAACAAAGATATTTCCTAAGAAATAAAGATATTAAACTTTTATTAAATAAAATAAAACCTATGTATCCCAAACTATATGAGCAAATAGTAATGGTAAATGATATAAAAATCGAATATCTCTCCATAGATAGCATTAGCGTATACGTACTCGGTAACAAACCAATACTAATAGAAATGGGTGATAAGCTTTACCCTACGATAAATATACTAAATAAAGTAGGGGAGTGTCTGCCAAAAATTGTAGTGGATCAAGGAGCAATACCACATATAATTAATGGAGCTGATGTAATGGCTCCCGGAATCTCTCAAATAATAGGTGATTTTAAGGAAAATTCCATAGTTCAGATAGTAGAAAAATCTCATAATATGGTTATCGCTATTGGGGTGTCTATATTCTCCTCAGACACTATACGTAATATGCGACGTGGAAAAGTTATAAGAAACATACACCATGTTAACGATAAATTATGGGAAACATTAAAGCAATATTTCCCAAACGAATATAATAGATGACTCGATTACTTTATCCTTATAACTTCAAGATTATGTGGAGCATACGCATTCACTTTAAAAAGATTGGAAAATGTCTCAGCCAAATTAACCACCTTCTCTTCTTCACCATGGCAAATCAGTACCTTATTTGGTTTAGGCATTATCTTTTTCATAAATCCCAATAATTGTCGTCTATCACTATGACCTGAGAATCCTTCTATAGAATAAACGTTCATATTGACCTTTATGACTTCACTTCTACCGTCTTCAGAAACTATTGGTATTTCCTTTATACCACTCAAAACCCTTCTTCCTACAGTCCCTGGAATCTGATAGGATACAAATACTATTGAATTTTTCTCATCTGGGGCAAGAAGCTTGAAATATGAAAGTGCAGGCCCACCGGTAAGCATACCTGAAGTGGCTACTATTATACATGGCTCTCCACTTGCTATTTCCTCTCTATCAATTGATGAGGGTAATACATGGAAATACTCATTTAAAAATGGGTTTTTATTATTAATTAAAATATCTTCCCTAACTTTTTTTGATAACCCATAGGGATGTAGCATATGTATGCTTGTTGCTTCTTGAACCATACCTTCAATGAAAACGGGTATTGGCTTTATGTATCCCATTTCAAGAGCTTCATTTAATAAAACTAGTATCTCCTGAGCCCTTCCAACCGAAAGCACTGGTATCAACACTTTACCATTGTTATTTATCGTTTTCAATATTACTTCTATCAACCTCGCTTCAGCTTCTATTCTCTGTGGTAATATATCAGTTGGACCTCCATATGTTCCTTCAATTATTAATGTCTCTACTCTTGGAAAAACATAATTTGCTGGTTCTAAGAGTTTTGTTCTCCCAAATTTAAAATCTCCTGTGTATACTATATTATGCTCTCCCTCACCTATATGTAAATGAACAATTGCTGAACCTAAAACATGTCCTGCATTATAAAATGTTAAACGTATATCCGGAGCTATATCCGTAACTTCGCCATATTCCACCGGTATTGTGTGAAGTATAGTCTCCTGTATGTCTTGCATCGAGTACGGCGGTTTAATTCCTTCCTTCCCTGCTACTTGTAAGTAGTCAAGTTGAAGTAACGTCATTAAATCAAGAGTAGGAGGCGTACAATACACTGGGCCATCATAACCATATTTGAAAAGATATGGTAAAAAACCACAATGATCTAAGTGTGCGTGTGAAATAACTACTGCATCCAGTTTTTCAATGCAAAATTCAGGCAAATCCAATCTTGGGAAGCTTTGAAGTGGGTGCATAGCACCAGGTTTTACCCCACAATCTAGCAAAACTGAACTTTCACTTGTCTCTATTAAAATAGCGGAGCGCCCAACTTCCCTAAAACCACCCAAACAAATCATCCTTATATCTCCCGATTGAAAAATTAATGGTCTATGAATTCTCGAGCCTATTCCTCGTAATATCTTCCTTCTGAAATCCCCTTCTTGAAGTCTAAGTTTCATAACGAACTCGCTTATTGTCGACTTAATGGGGGTGTCATTAATTAATTTAGGTTTCCAAGATGTTGTCACTGTAATATTTTTAATAATTTCTTCACTTTTTTCAGATAAATAACTTAATCCTTCAACTATTATATATACCTCACCGAAGGTATCATCAAAGAATACATTTTTCACATCCACCTTATCTGATAATCCCCTTATCTCTCTATAAATGTAATCAATTGCTTTCTGCTTATCCATTCTAATACTAGGATCGCTCCTAACTATTATCCTCTTTTTAATTTCTTTAGCTACCCTTTTTAGCACCTCCTCCTCCACTAACAACTCTCGTCGTGTTACGTATAATGCAATTTCAGGTCCTTCAAATTCTATTCTAGTTACTCCTGCCTCTAGTAGTATGTTTTTTATTATAGCCTCTCTTATACGCAAGTTAACGTCCTTCATTACGCAAATCCACTCTTATTTAAACTGGTTTATACATTGTTAACTCTTCGCTACTAATTTCTTTCACTTCTTCCTTTGATATTATTATTATATCATAACCTCCGCCACTTGCAGGATCTCTTTTCATTGCCGACGAAATTGCTCGCGCAACTATTTCAATGGAGTCCTTGACGGACATCCCCTTTTTAAATGAATCCTCCAGTATACTTATCGCCATTGGTGATCCTGAACCTGTTGCTGTGTACTTTTCTTCAGTAACTGTTCCATAAGGGTCTAATGCAAAAAGATGGGGACCGTTATGATCATACCCCCCCACTAACAATTGTACCACAAAGGGATATACCCTTGAACTTAGTAGTATATTTGATATCAAATTTGCAGCAGCTTTTACGCTAATTGGTCTGTTATGAGTATACTTATATAGCTTTATGTTTGCGCTAGCTATCCCCATTATATTTTGTGCGTCAGCTACAACTCCTGCTATGGTTGCTGCAATATGATCATCTAGCCTATATATCTTCTTTACATGTGGGTGTGCAACAAAAAATCCAGAGGTAGCTCTCCTATCAGAACCTAAAATCACACCATCCGTGCATACTAGTCCTACAGTAGTAGTTCCACTTACAACTATCTTGCCATCTTTTTTCATGTACTTCCCCATGTTTATATAACTGTCATACACTTTCTTTTCCCTCCAAAAAATTAAACAATGTAAAAACTACAACTAAAGAAATATGTCCCTAATATTTAAGAATTATCTTCGTTATATATTTATCTTCTTATTCACATTAATTCTTATTAAAATTAAAAATTGACATTTGGTCGGGGATGATATATGAGTGTACATAAAATAGCTTTGCCTCAAAAAATACTAGTCGGACCTGGCGCAATAGATCATATAAACAATGTATGCACTGACTTGAAAATACACGGAAAGATCATCATATTAACAGGTCCACACGTTAAAGGAGTGGCTGGAGAATATGTATACAAAATATTAAGTAATAGTAACATGGAAAGCGAGTTATATGTTTTAAATGCAAAAAACCCAATCTATGAAATTGAAAATATATCTGAGAAGCTAAAAACATCAAGTAATGTTGATTGCATATTTGGTGTTGGTGGAGGAAAAATAATTGATATGGCTAAATTACTTTCGCTTAAAAATGGAATTCCATACATAAGCATTCCCACAGCTGCAAGTCATGATGGCATAGCATCGCCAATGGCGTCTATAAAATTGTTCAACGGCAAATATAAACCTTCAATTATGGCAAGTCCTCCATTGGCAGTTGTTGCTGATTCAAATATAATAATCAAAGCTCCATACAAGTTATTAGCGAGTGGTTGCGGAGATATTATAGCAAAATTCACAGCCATTAGAGATTGGAGATTAGCTAAAAAACGTATAAACGAATATTATGGTGAATATGCTGCATCACTTGCGCTAATGTCTGCAAATCTGATAGTAAAACATGCAAAAAATATTAGAGAATTAAAGGAAGAAAGTGTCAGAACTGTTGTTGAAGCATTAATAAGTTGTGGAGTAGCAATGTGTATTGCTGGAAGCAGTAGACCTTGTAGCGGTTCTGAACACCTTTTTAGTCATGCGCTTGATATTATAGCGAAAAAACCAGCTTTACATGGAGAACAATGTGGTGTTGGTACTATAATTATGATGTATTTGCATGGAGGAAACTGGCAACGTATAAAACAAACATTGTCAATTATCGGTGCACCAACTACTGCCAAAGAGTTGGGTATTGAAGAGAATGAGGTAATAGAAGCTATAATCAAAGCTAAAGAAATACGTAAAGACAGATATACCATTTTACATGAAAAAAGTTTAGGGTGGAAGGAGGCAGAAAACGTTGCGTCCATTACAGGTGTCATCAAAGGGTAACATTATCTTAACAGTAGTTAATAGCGAAATTGCAAAAAGAGGTTACAAATTTATTTTCGAAAAGAACAATTTACAGTGCATGGGTTGTATTCTTAAAAAAATTTGTATAGATAAGCTCGAACGAGGAAGAGTGTATGAAATAGTAAATGTTAGAGACAAAGAACATTTTTGTAAATTATTAAATGGTAAAGTGTCTATTGTAGAAGTTAAATTAGCGTCAATAGAGCTTTCCATAGAACGTAAAAATGCGATAGAGGGAGTTATTATAAGATATCATCCAATTAATTGCCTTACTCCATGTGCAAACATTATGTATTGTAAACCGCCAGGATTGTTTAAAGATGATAAAATAAAAATCGAAAAAATATTAGGACCAATTTGTTGTATGGGTGGAAAGGATCTTGTCAAAGTTATATCCTCACCATTATTGGAAAAATGATTTTACGTTGCTTCCTTTTGTTTGATTTCATAAACTTCTATGAATTCAACTTTATTTATATTTTTAATAAATCGCTGTATATCATTCACTATACTACGCTTCATATACTGTAAACCTTCTAGCAAATATGCATCTTCCGGGATATTTATTCTAATTTTTCCCTCATCAATTTCTACAATAAACTTTGATATATCAATTGATGGTATCCGTCTATGTACTAATGATAATATCTTATCTTTAAGGTCTTCTATCTTCTTGATTACATCAACTTCATATATTAAAGTTTTCCCTGCCAATGGATGATTTAAATCTATAACTACTCTACCTCCACCCACACTTCTAATGATAGCAACCCCCTCATCTGTTTCAACTTTCATCCCTGGCTTAGGTGTAATACCTCTACTTGTTAACTCCTTTGCAGAAATTATCTTAACCTTTGCTGGATCTCTTTGACCAAAAGCATCTTCTGGTTTCAATTCAACTATCTTTTTCTCACCGGGTTGCATTGACATAATTTCTTCTTCGATTTTTTTAAATAATTGCCCCTCACCCAATATTAAAAGAAGAGGTTCATATATCTTATCTTTTTGATATATATTCCCTTTTTTCGCAACGTCTTCTATTGTCGTGTCGATAATTTCATCAGTATCTTTAACTTTTACCGTGTAGTTCACTAAGACGAAATCCCCCTTATTCATAGGCATGTTTTCAACCAATGGAATAAAATACAGAAATGCTTAATTACTTTTTGGTTACAACCAGTTATTATATAGAGATATATTTATGTGCTTAGCTGTCCCTGCCAAAATATTGATAATTCATAACGATAAAGCGATAGCTGATTTTGGCGGTGTTCAGAGAGAAATAATAATAACCTTAGTTAAAAATGATGTAAAGGAAAATGACTATGTACTTGTTCATGCTGGATTTGCAATACAAAAAATAGATGAACACTCATTTAAAGATATTGTTAATACGTGGAGAACTTTGCTCGAACATTAAATTATAAAAAGTGTTTACTTTAAATTTGAATATGTGGATGATGAACTGGCTGAGTACCTAGTTGTGATCATACGATGACGAAAGTTAAAAGCTCTGACACGCATAATCCCTTTTTGATAAATCTCTTAACCTTTCTTCCCCCTTTATCAATTTTATGTAATCATAAACGCTTCTTGGTACAAATTTTCTCCAATCCTCTCCACTTACAATTAATTTTCTAATGTTTTTCCCAGAATAATGTTCCCTATTTATATATGGAAGTCCTTCAACTTTAAATCCTTCTTCCTCAAAGAGTTTCCTTGTTAAAGGGCTATTTGAAAAAACAACATCAAATTTTGGTGTCATACTTCTTACCTTTGAAACCCATATTGAATGATTATTATTCAAAGTATCCTCTACCGGTATTATAATGCACTTACTGAGGTCAATACCACTTTCTTGAAGAGCTAATCTTATCATTTCAATTCTCTCTCCTGCGGTAAATGGATTCTCGAATGTATGGCTTGCTTGTGCGCTACCCACTACTATTATAATTTCTTTGCATTTACCCAAGACGTATTTTACACATTCTAGATGTCCATTATGAAACGGTTGGAATCGCCCAACATACAAACCTCTACTACAATTACACATATCATATAATTTTTAAGAGTGTTCATGCTTTAAAATATACTTTACTTCTACTCCTCCAGATTATTTCCCTAGTTTTTATATTTCTTATCATTACAATTCGATGAAAGGGGATGTAGACTATACTTCCATCATTTTCTTTATATTCAAAACTTTGTTTTCTCACACTTACTATCGTCTTTGCTGATATACTCCTTAAATCATTTGGTGCTCCTCTATGAATGAAAAGGATTTCATAATCTTCTCTATTTTCACTAGGATGCCAACATATTCTATTTAAAATATTCCTTATACTCATAAACTTAGGCATAATTAAAATTCAGCGCATTGTTAAATTTATATCTTAATTTCTCCTAAGTTATTGACAGTTATGGAAGAAAAGGTAATCATTATTCAAGGATGTCCAGGTACGGGAAAGACCTCAATAAGTAGAAAACTCAGTGAAATCTTAAATGCGCTTCACATAGATTTATCTAAATTTGTAATAGAGGAAAACTTGATTGAGAGTAACGACCCTGAACGAAATTCTCTCGTACCAAACAATGATCTTCTAATAAATAAACTTCTCCAAAAAATAAATGAAAGTAAAAACTTAATAATTGTAGAAGGACATTATGCTGATATAGTTCCTCCACAATATGTTCTTCAAGCTTTTGTATTAAGGTTACATCCGAGAAAGCTGGAAATGGTATTAAAGCAAAGAGGATGGGATGATAAGAAAGTGTATGAAAATGTAATGGCAGAATTGCTTGACACTTGTCTTATTAATGTAATAGAACGATACGGTTCCGAAAAAATTGTAGAGATCGATGTAACTAATAAGGAAATTGATGATGTGGTAAATGAAATACTTAAGAAGTTATCAATTCCAGATAGTAGCAATCAAAAATACATTAATTGGTTCGAAACATTAGAAAAAGAGGGAGTTTTAAATGAATACCTATTAAAATTCTCAACCACCCAATCCCAAAAATGAAATTATCTTATTCCATAGATCATTTAATGAATTCATAAAATTCTGAGTGTTAAATCCTAAATTCTGAATGACTTTTTGCACACCATCCAATATTCCTAACACCATTGAAAATACTACAGACATAGTTATTACTGCCAATGCTATAAGTAATCCTTCTTCCAATAATGGAGAACCTTTCACTCTCTTACTATATTTTGAAAAGCGTTTCACTACCCTTATTTTGAAGATTCCCTACGGTATTTAAATACTATATATGTTTGGGAGAAATGTATGTAAAAAAACAAAGGTTAACGCCGAAAGTATTGATAGTAGAACGCTATGGGAATAAAAGACTGCCTTTGAAACAATATATGTATCGTATAGTGATACTGAGAGGAATGAATAGAAAGTCAGCAACGATAGAAAGTTTATATCGTTTAAAATCATGTTTTCACTGATAAAGAACGCTAAAATAAACGGTAAAATTTTTGAAAGAAACGCTAAAACCGCTGATAGAGAAAATGAAAGTACTAATACCTTAATCCTTGTTCTAAATAACAATGCTTCTATATGATTTTTTAATCGAATTGACTCTCTTACATAATCCAATATGTCAGAAGAAAGGGAATATGTGAAATACTTTAAATTATGTGAGATCATTCTTGAAATAATCCTTAACATTCGTTTACTTTCTTCCATCGAAAAAGTATTCGATAAATTTTCAAAAATTTCTTCAATCGAGGATCCTATAGTGATGTTTTGTATTATTAGTGATCGAATCTCGTCCTCAGGATATTCATTCAAAGTAGATAGTAATGCCCATTCCGCACCTCTATTAGCCTTCAAATTATTTATGAACAACGTTATGAAATTTTCAAGTTTAAGACTTTCATTTAAACTCTCTCTCACGTTAATTTGTTTCTTAATTTCCTTCTTTTTTACAAGAAATATTATGACAAGAAAAGTTACGAATATGGTTAATGATATTAATGGGGTATCATAGATTTTCATGAGATCCTCCTCCTAGTGCAACATGAATATTTGATAATAGAATTCTCGATAATACAATCAAGCTTATAATTTGGAGTAAAACAAATAATGGCATTATAAAAGTTATTGGGAAAAATCTATTAAGATGTGGAATGATAAACATCAACGATAATGGAAGTAGCATTCCAATGAATAATAAAAATAAGCAATAGGCTTCTATTTTGGAAAACAATTTCTCGTATGCATTTAACACATCCTTTGCCGACATGTATTCTTTACTTTTCTCTGCATTTTTTACATTTACTAACATTTCGTTTAGTAATGAACTAATAATCTTTAACTCTGTTGCTTCGCTTGAAAATTTTTCCGGATCAAATCCATTTATAATATTTTTAAGTATTACTTCAAAATTGGTTGAAATTATTGGATAGTTCCCACATGCGACAAAATTTATAGCTTCAAAAATGGAGTTTGTGGATTTATAAGCCAATACCATGTCTCTAAATGCCATGAACTTGTACATATGTATTAGGAATCTATCATGATTATACTCCCCCACGATTTCATAGTATATCAAAATATAAATGCAAATCGTAAAGAATAGAGTTATCAAAAATGAAATCACAGTATCCTTTACAAAATTGATGCTTATGAGCAATACTACTCCCGAAATTACTAGTAAAGAAACTATGATATTTGCATAAACATCTTCAGATGATACTTCAAATTTTTCATATTTATTCTTCAAAAAATTAATAGACTCAGTGAACAGTTGAGGAACATGCTTTCTTAAAAGTTTTTTGAAAAATGGTGGTTGAAATGATGAAAAAACCCTAAAAAACATTTACATACCCTCTTACTAAAGTCATGCCCTAAAAGTTGACATTTTATCAAATGCTTGAATTATACTTATTAATTCACCGTCTTTTTCTAGAAGCTGATTTATTAACTGTTTAAATGATGTATATTCCTCATAAAGATCCTCGATAGATACATGCTCTTCCTTTACTATTTTTTTAAATACAAATGACTCTTTCAAGTCCTTAACCAATTTTAAACCTTCATTGTAGATGAACAAGTCTGATAACTCAATTTTACATTCTTTTTCATCATCCTTTACAATAGGTTCAACTATTCTATATACAAACCTTCTATTCTCATTGTAAGATAATTTTCTCTTCATATGTACTATTACATCTAAATTTCCTATTGATTGTATAGGTAACTTATAATGAAATATCCACTTCCTTATTAATGCTTCAGGGGAATTAGCGTGTGTTGTTTGAATGCCATGTAATCCTGCTTCTAATGATTGGAGAAATATTGAAACATGATCTGGTGTTAGGAGTTCTCCAAAGAATATATAGTTTGGTGATCTATGTAGCAACTTGATGGTCTCCACGAATCTTCTTCTACTAGATGGATCTTGGTCAAACGAGTCTACTCTGTACTTTATATCATGTTTGCCATACTTTGTTAAATTCAAACTTTCAACAACTTCTTCCACAGATATCCTCCTCCAATACGATGGTGCAACCATATCTAGTGCGTTTATTAAGGTTGTTTTTCCAGAAGATGGTTCCCCAACAACAAGAATGTTACGTTTATGAAATAAGGCTATCAAAAGGTATGTGAGAGCATCTATTGTGAGAGTCCCCTTTCTTAATAAGTCTATTATTGTTAAAGGTTCCCTTCTAAATTTTCTAATTATAAATACATAATTTGTGTCTACTAGTGGATATGTGTCAACATTTATTCTCAACTTGAAAAATCTGGTGTTTAAATCCGTTTTTATCGTAGGTGAAGCATAATCTAATGGTAAGCCACTTTCAGCTTTTATGTAAGTTGCTAAACATCTCATTTCATTTTCATTCAATGATATTTTTGTTTCACATCTTCCCCATTCGCTATGATCTAGATATATATTTTTTTCAGGGCCGTCTATGTATATTTCCTCTACATTGTCATCTAGGATAAGGGGTGTTAATTTAAACATGCCCATAGCCGCTAGATTTGATGCGATACACAGTTTTTCATGCAGATTTTCTGGTATTTCAATAAAGTTTTCTCTTAGTATCTTTCTCGCAATACTTTCTCGATACCTCATTAATTCCTCAATAAATCCCGGTCCAAATTTTGTGTTATAATTTGGAATGCTGATCTCTAAAAATGTTGTTAAACACCATATAACTGGTATTAGTTTTATGTTTGATTCATTAACCTTAATATTGTAATAAACTTTTACTCTTTCTTTATCAACACATCTACTTACATCAAAAATGTTAACTGTATACGTATCAAAATCCATTTTCTTGTTCAACAAGTATTCCTCTTCTTTATTTTTCAATTCACGTATTTTCACTGTTCTCTTAAAAACATTTGAGTAAATTATAAGCCTCTTTATTAGCTTCTTTAAATCTTTTGGTAAATAATTTATTTCCCTTTCTACGATTTCCTTCTCGTAATCACTAAGTGGTGGATTAAAGAATGTTCCAGCAGTTGGATAAATTTGAAATTTATCTTTCAAATTTGTTTTGAAAACTAGGTTTATGATATTTTTCTCTGAAAAACGTATTTTAAACAGCAACTCCGTATATTTAAGAATACTTTTAATATTTTTTCTCAAATAACCATTAATACCATCTATGTCTATTAAATTTAAATTGTAAAAATGTAATGGTAGCAATGAGCTAATAATCAGAGTTAAATTGCTAAAGAAATCGCCATACATTATGTTCTCACTGATATTCATTTCATCATGAAAAGAAACTATAACACTCTTCTTTTGCACGTACATTATCCTTGGAGGTTTTAGTAATACTTCCAATGCCCTTTATTAATAGCAGTTATTTTTATATTTTAATGCTTGTAGTAAGAATATCAGTCAGTGATTGATCATCACTTCTCTCACTCAACTTCAATTTTCTATTAATCTATTTAAGTACTTCATATGTTGTCTAAGAGTATACTGTGTTGATCCCAAAACTTCAGAAATTAGTTTCTGAGACAAAATTTGTTGGCAATTTAATTTTTTACATAATAGTTTGTCTGCAAAGTAGACAATTGACACTGCTAGCAAGTATGGGTTCTTCCCAATTCTAAATTTTTCGTCTATTTTTTCATAAATTGAGAGAGAACAGTTCATTAAACTGTTATAGTATTCCTCTGGCTTTCTACCAGTGGAATAAATTACTCTTCTATTGATTTCTTCATTACTTTTTAAAATGTGTATTATTTTAGTTAAATAATCTTTAGGCTCCATGGTTATGCTCTTTACAGAGAATTCACGTAAAATATTGGAAGTTATGCGCATTATGGATTTTACTGAAATCTTATGCCCTAATTCACGGAAAATCTTCACGACATCTTTTAAAGTTAAGGGATATTTTTGTTCTCTGGATGCTACGATTAATGATGCTGCTGCCAATTGATATGTTGTACCAATCTTCTTTTTATCATTTAATATTTTATTACAAATGTACCCTGCTCTTTCATAAACACTTTTTGGTATATTCAGTAATGAGCATACTCTAAGTAAAGTCATAACTGCATTTAGACTTTTATCATGTTTTCTAACATAGATTGTATTCACCTTTCCTAATCTTAAAAAACGTTGTTCATTTATCCCCCTTCCTTTACTATCTTTGAGTTTTCCCTTTACATTAATAAATGTGGAACCTAAATCTTCTTTTCTTAAAGGTTTTCCATCAGGGCTCACATAAAGTTTTTCAACAGCAGAAAAATCGGATAATGGTTCTATTTCAAATAATGGTTGAAGATAAACCCTTTCATGGACAAGACCACATTCTAAACACACTAATTCTCCATAATCTGAAATTATTAGTCTACCACCACACTCTTTACATTTAGTTACCCCTTCATTGTCTTCCATAAAGGTTCAAAATTATAATCGTTTATAACATAATAAATTTTTTCTTACAATATTGTATATTTTAAATTAATATTTGTATAATTACTTATTTTAAAAGTGAATTTTAACTAATCATAATGTATATGTGAGTGGTTAACGAAAATGAAGTAATTATAAATCTAAATCTTTATGCCGCTCGGCAAAGCATTAAACAAAAATATAAATTATATTTTTAAATTTTTATTTTTGGAGGAATAGTTTGATGAGTGGTCCTGTTACTCCAAGCATGACAAGGTATTTAAGGGAACTTGCATCTCTGCTAGATAAGAACGTAAGTGTAAGAACAGTTTATAACAAGAAATTTCGTGGGAAACTTATAGGATATGACCCAAACTCATTAAACATAATTCTTTCGAATGCCAAGGACGAAGAGAACAATTACTATGCAAGAATACTCGTGAGGGGAGAAGTAATCTCCGAAATAATAAGAGAAGAGGAACCATTTGATCTGAAAGGACTAGCTCAACGATTAGAAAAACTATTCCCAAATAATGTAACATTACTTGAAGACGCTGGCGTGATAATCGTTATGGATAAAGTGAGAGTAACTGAAGATGGGGTAATTGAAGGAAGTGGTGTAATAGCAGAAAAAGTGAAGAAAGTGTATGAACAATTTATACAAGAAAGAGGGAAAAGTGAAGCTTAATGTCATTTGAAATAGTGGATCGAGATTTAATGGGTAGAATCGGTAAATTAAAGACGAAAAGTGGGGTGTTACACACCCCTGCATTTTTTCCAGTAATTGACCCAGTAAAAAACATTATTGACGTAGCGAGTATAAAAGAGCACTTTAAAATAAAGCAGCTAATGATAAATTCGTACCTAATAAAGCAAGCAATAGAAAGAGGGCTCCTACATATGAATGATGTACATCTTTTACTGAATTTTGATGGAATAGTAATGACGGATTCTGGCGCTTATCAAATACTAAGTTATGGTAATATCTCCTTTAATCCTGAAGAAGCCATAATTTTTCAGGAAAAATTGAATAGTGATATTTCTGTTATCTTAGATATTCCTACATTGAAAACTTACACAAAAGTTGAAGCCGAAAAAACCGTTCTTGCTACATTAAATAATGCTATGATATTGGAGCAAATGAAGACAAGAGATGACATAATTTGGGTTGGACCAATACAAGGAGGTAAGTACCTAGATTTGGTTAAAGAATGCACTGTAAAAATGAGTCAATTTCCTTCAATTAAAATGTATGGTGTAGGTGGACCAACACAATACATGAAGAGCTATGCATTTGAAGACCTTGTTGACATTATTATGACTATAAAAATGTCCTTACCAAAAGATGGTCCTTTGCATCTTTTCGGGGCTGGTCATCCTATACTATTACCATTTCTGGTGGCATTGGGGTGTGATACCTTTGATTCAGCATCTTATGCACTTTTTGCAAAAGATGATCGTTACATGACTTCTTATGGTACTATTAAGTTATCAAACCTTAAATATTTGCCCTGTTTTTGTGATGTCTGTAAAAAATATGAAGTTAATGATTTGCTAGAAATGAGTAAATTTGAACGTGAAAAACTGTTAGCAAAACATAATTTATGGATTATATGTAATGAAATGAATCAAATAAAACAAGCAATTTATGAAGGACGTTTGTGGGAACTCATAGAAGTAAAAGCAAAATCTCACCCTCGACTTTTTAATGCGTTACTTAAATTAAAAAAGTATAGATTTATTATTGAAAAATACGATCCAATAATTAAAAGCGTAACTAGAGGTATCTTCTATATTTCTTCTGAAGGTCTTATAAGACCTGAAGTCACGAGACATTTACTAAAATTAAAGAAAAATGTATCATTTCCAGACAAAACTACATTAATACTTATACCGGACAAGGGAGAAAAATCACGTAAATATTCATTATATCTACTAAAGCAACTTATAACACTATCAAAATTAGATGATGATCTTTCTCTCAAAGGCTTTCACATATGTATTTATGGTCCTCCATTTGGGATAATTCCATTAGAACTGATTAACGTTTACCCTCTTTCTCAATATGAAAAAGCACGTAAAATAAACATTGAATCAGAAAGGGTAGTAATATCAGCATTAAAAATATTGTTGGAGAAAAATAATTATGTCAAAGCAATAGTACTTTTTGATACAACAGCGATTACATTAGCATCTATGAAGAAGATAATTAAACTTTTGAAAAACAAAAATATTAAATTAAAAGTATTTGTTAATCGCTTTCCTTTATTAAATGTTGTTACTAAAACTATTAGCCAATTATAAGGCATTAAAATTGTGTCACCACATTGTTAAAAACGTAAATATTATATTTTTGTGTCTTGTCTTAATTACTAGGTTGTATCATCATTAGGTAAGTGAAAAATGAAGGTAACTGTACTTGGCGCAGCTGGAGAGATCGGAAGATCTGCGATACAATTAACTACATCAATATCCAATATACTAATGGATTATGGTATTTCTTTTTCTAAAAACGAACCAAAATTCCCTATACCTGTTTCTAGCAAGGAATTGGATGCAATATTACTTACTCATGCTCACTTAGATCATTCTGGTGGAATACCCATTTTTTATGTTTCCGCAAAACCAAGATTAATAGCAACAAAAATTACTATTGAGATAAGTGAACTGTTGATAAAGGATCTTATAAAATTATCATCATACTATTTACCGTACGAATCTTTGGAATTAATCAATATGATTAAATCAGCTAAACCAATAAGCATAAATGCCAATTTTAAGTTGAAAGATCTCTCTGTTCAATTACTGAATGCAGGACATATACCCGGTAGTTCAATGTTTTTCATAGAAGGCGATGGTAAAAAGCTGTTATACACGGGAGATTTCAATACTATAAATACAAAAATGTTACATGGTGCACAAATAAATTTTCCAAGTTTAGATGCAATAATTATTGAAGGGACTTATGCAACAATTGAACACGAAGATAGGACAAAAATTGAACATGACTTTATTTCTTCTGTGAACGAAGTAGTAAGTAATGGTGGTATTGTAGTCATACCTGCTTTTTCAGTTGGACGTGCCCAAGAAGTACTTTGTGTACTACATCAATACAATGTGAGAGGGAAAATATACATTGATGGAATGGCAAAGGATGCCAGCAACATCTTTTTAGACAATCCAGATTTCTTTAGAGATTACTCATTATTGTTAGAAGCTCATAAACGAGCAATATGGGTGAACAGCTGGTCAGAACGAAAGAAAGCTTGCAAAGAGCCTGGAATAATAATAGCCCCCGCAGGTATGCTTAAAGGAGGAAACGTACGATTTTATGTGAAAAAGACAGCAAGAAATGAAAAGAATGCAATTTTCTTGGTTTCTTATCAAGTTGAAGACACTCCTGGTGCCATGCTAATGAAAAATGGCACTTATAATTTTAGGGGTAAAACTGAGAAAGTAAATGCCAAAGTAAAATGGTTTGATTTTTCATCACATTGTGGCAACAAAGAATTACTACATACTATAAGAATGACAGGCGCCAAAAAAGTCATATTAGTTCATGGTGATAAAAATAAACTTGAAAAATTCAAAAAAGTGCTTCAAGATGAAAAAATAGCTGAAGATATAATCATACCAGATGCTGGAGAAGAAATATCTCTGTAGTTGATATTTACCACTTGTGTTTTATGAAACTAGGCTTATATTTGAAATGGGCGGGCTGGGATTTGAACCCAGGACCACCGCCGTGTGAGGGCGGTATCCTAACCAGCTAGACGACCCGCCCATAACTATAGTTCTTCTTTCTCCCTTTTATTTGTTTAATGTCTGTTGTATTTACCATCATGTATTATGTATGTTTCCTTAAAAATGGTTATTATTCTTACAATGTTCCCTAAGTTCCCTAATACTATTTTGATCTTTCACGCTTTTTCCATCTTAAATTCTTTCTCCTGCAACGTCTACATTTTGTAGCGTTTGGTGGATTTCGAGCACCACATTCTCTACATATCATGAAAAATAACCTTTTTTGCTGGGCGATTTTCAAAGCTTCTTGGTCCTGTATAGGCATGATATACACCTATTTTCTAGTTTTAAGTTTAAAATTGGAGGTAAATAAAAACTTTATCACGTCATTAATCAAATAGTTTTAAGGTTTATTTTGACAAAATTTTATTTTAATCTTGTGATGACTACATGTGCTGAAGTAAATGTTATCCCGTCTATTTTGGATACTTCTTTTAAGAATTCATCAAGCGATGATTGACTTACAATAGCTATCACGTCGATTTCCCCTGTTACTCTATACGCCTTTTTCAAACAAGATATTTTACTTATTTGTTCGTATACTTGATTTCTTTTCTGTGGTTGAACTTTAATTATTATAAATGACTCATTAGTCTTTTCCTCAATAATATTAAGCGCTTTTTCAGTGAGGTCTATGAATCCTCTACCCGTTCTGATAAGATTTTTTTCCTTTAATTTTCTTAAATGTACGCTTAATGCTTGTCTTGTTATCCCTAACTCGTTAGCAAGTTCGTTTTGAGACTTATTAACACTTCTTATATTTGTTTCCATTGAATTTTCGTATAATTTTAATAGCAGTAAATATTGTTTTTCAGTAAGAAAGGTTTTTTCTTCCCGTATCTTCATTTCCACATCACCAACATCAATGTAAAACATCTTCTTGATAATTTTGTACCGCTATATTTTAATTTTTACTTAAAAATGGTTGGTATTAGAAACTCTTTTTTAAACAAAATGAAAATACATATATTCTTTAATGTTATTTTTAAACTAGATACTTAAAAGTGGAGGATGAGGTTTGAATCTACCTATCTGTATAATATGTTTGAAAAGTGGTATTTTGTGTAAAAGTTGTCAAAGTAAATTAGATTCAGGTGAAATAGAAGATATCGACATTCAGATAAGTAGACTTTTTCTTGAATTGGAGTATAAATTTCCAGAGTTGCGTAATTCCACTTTTTATAAAGCCATGCATGCTGACGACACAATAATATTACTCGTAAGAAGTGGAAGTAAAATACCAAAAGCTACTTGGAATAAAATAGCATCAACAATAAAGAATAAACTCGGCAAAAATGTTAAAATAGTAGAAAAAACCATGAGTATTAGACAACTTGCAGAACAGATACTTTTCCCCGTAAAGGTAAAAAGTGTTAACACCATATGGCTCCCAGATGGTAGTTGCGAAAATCATATAAAAATTTCCAAGGCAGACATTTCTCGACTTAAATTTTCTAAAGACGTTGCAGAAAAAATATTATCTAGGTTTATCAAAGAGAACATTCGTATAATTGAGGAGTAATAAAAATAGGAGTGAGTTGGGCTAATATGAAACTTGACGAATTAGGTGATTGGAGAAGAACGCATTTTTCTAATCAAATTACAGCTGATAAAGATGGGGAACCTACTACAATATTTGGATGGGTTGATGAGGTTAGAGATTTAGGTGGGATAATTTTCATCATTTTAAAAGATAGAGAAGGAAAAGTTCAAATAACAATAAATAAACGTGATTTTCATAAAGATAGACTAAATGACATACGAAAGCTAACAAGAGAATCCGTTATTGGTGTAAAAGGGATCATCAAAAGGAGTGTTATTGCTAAAAGTGGAGTTGAAGTAATACCCACAGACATAAAGATATTGAATGTAGCGAAGACTCCACTCCCAATAGATACTTCTGGGAAAATCTCTGCAAATCTTGAAAAGAGACTTGACATGCGGGTGTTAGACTTACGGATAAAAGAGAGAATATACATATTCAAAATTAAAAACACTTTAATAAATGCTATAAGAGAATACTTACAAAATCACGGTTTCATGGAAGTTTTTACACCAAAAATATTGGCTACTGCAACGGAAGGAGGTGCAGCACTTTTCTCTGTCAATTATTTTGGTAGAAGCGCTTTCCTTGCACAAAGCCCACAACTATATAAGGAAGCACTCACATCCAGTTTTGAAAAAGTTTATGAAATCTCACAATTCTATAGAGCTGAGGAATTTGATACTTCATACCATTTAAATGAATTTATATCCGTAGACATAGAAATGGCATTTGCTGAAAGACAAGATGTTATGAGTATTCTAGAGCAACTAATAATATATGCACTTGAAAAGGTAACTGCAAACAATGAAAATGAGTTAAAATTTTTGAACCCTAATTTTAAAATACCAACAGCTCCATTTAAGATACTTACATATAAAGAGGCTATAGAAATATTGAGAAGCAAAGGATTTGATATAAGCATGGGTGAAGACATTCCAGTATCCGGAAATAAACTGATTGGAAATGAAGTCAACGGACCATATTTCATAATAGACTGGCCCCTTTCTCTTAAACCATTCTATATAAAGCCAAAAAAAGAAAATCCGGAATTAAGCGAATCATTTGATCTTAATTGGTCTTGGCTAGAAATAGCAAGTGGAGGTACAAGAATACATATTAAAGAACAACTCATAGAAAGGCTAAATAAACTTGGATTGAATCCTGAGAAATTTGAACCCTTTTTAACCTATTACGATTATGGTATGCCTCCACACGCTGGATGGGGTATGGGTCTTCAGAGACTACTTATGATAGTAACAAATGTTAATGATATACGCGAAGTAACATTGTTTCCACGTGATAAAAGGAGATTAATCCCATAATCATCACACTTTAAAATCTAATTTAAAATCCGACAATCTTTGGATTCTTTGGCTTGATAATTTCTCTTAAAACTATGGTTGCATACCCTCCTTTTCTTAATAAAAAACTACAGTAAATATTGTCATCCTTTGTTAAATGCCATGCAAAATTGTAAACTTTAAACGTTAATGGTCTATAATATCCTGCAAGAGAAATTTCTGGCAATTCTTTAAATGAGAAATCGTTATACGTTACTTTTTCTTCATTCAGCACTTTCGCTATTGGTTCATAAGCTTCTTCTTTCGGAATCTTCCTTCTATCTGTTAGATACCCTGGGAGAGGGTATAATACTGAGAGAATTCCTCTTCTTATTAAGTAATTTATTTTATTTCTATTATTTTCTGTTACTTCGATTATGTCTTCTTCCCTATATAGCGTAGTCTCTGCAGGTCCTACTATGTCTCCGTTTATAGCTTCCCCTAATGGAATTTTCTTTTCAATTCTTTTGTTAATCATCTTGTTAAATAAAAATGATTGGTAGGATTGTAAAAAAAACTTCACTACTTCAATATTACTTTTTGAAAAAATATTTCTTAATACCTCTCCCTCATTTTCCTTATTTTCATTGAAGATATCATAATTTCCCTTTTTGAACATATTTTGCAATGCTTTATCGTAATTCCTATTTAAAATGTTTTTTCCAATAATATGGTTAAACGGTTGTTCTGTGCCGAATCGTTGATAACCAAAATATGAAAAAATACTTGATAATGAAAGGATTTTCTGAATTTGTGCCATTCTTGTAATAAGAGACGTTGCATCCTCCCTTTTTTCCACTTTGATAGTAACTGTAAATTTATTCCCCCACAACTCGTGAGAGCTTAGTGGTGCATATGCTTTGTACCAACGCAGAATTTTTATTTTTCCACATTTTTTGTCAATTTCATCTACATAAACTCCTCTTTTGTACCTCATACTTATACTTTGAATAGCTATTCCCCTTGAATCCTTCAATCCTAAAAATTGTACATCAGAAATTGGTATACGCATTTCCTTTGATAATTTACCTATTACATGTAGAGTGTCAACACCCTTTTTCTTCAATATTATTCTTAAATATTCTCCTTCACCACGTAGTGGAGCCATAAAATTATCCATATTCTCTTTTGGTAGTATTATTCCTCCTCTAAGAACTTCTTGGATAACGAAGTCATCAAAACTTTCTCTTATACGTGCATCTACTATACTTAAATCTTTTGGAGTAGCGTAATATTTCAGACCAATTTCTTGATCGATTTCACTATTTGTAATATCAAACATAACACAACAACCTTCATTTTAGTAATGGTAATTGCCCTGTCACTTTGTCAATCAAATTTGAAGGTGCAGGCCCGATACCTATACATGTAAGAGTGTTTGGGGGGACTTCTGTATATCCAGCATCATAAATTAGAGCTGCTGGTAAATTTAGAGAACACGCTTTTTTGTAAAGGTCCATTAACTTTTCTTCCCCCTCAATTTTTAATACTATTTTCTTTTGACCGCTTTCAATCCACATTTTCCACCATTCATAAGCATTTTTCCTTGCAATCTCGGATGCATTAACCGCGGCATGTGCTACCTCTGCTGCTACTTTACCAACACTCATGTTTAAATCAGTTCTAACGACGATAACTTGTTTTACATTGTCTGACATTTTGTATCCCCCAATATGTTGCTTATGTACTTAATTTAACTTGTACTCAGTTGATATTTTTATTTTTAAGTGTATGTAGTAAAATTTTTATTGGGTTAATATAAATTTGTGTAGAGTGATAAGATATGTCCAAAAGCGGATCTCTGGAACTACCCATATGTGTTTCATGCAAATACCCAATATTACCACTTGAAAAGGGCGTAAACTTTCCTTGCCCGAACTGTGGGTATATGTTATGGCGTGATAAGCGTTGCAGAAAGTTAGCTACCTCCTACAAATGCCCAAATTGTGGTTTTGAAGGGCCTTAAAGCAGGGGGTGGAGATATGGGGAAAGTATATGTTTTATTGAAAGTGTATCCATCTTCAGTGGATGTAGATTTAGATTCTCTTGCAAACGAAATAAAAAATTCATTGCCTCACGGAATAACTTTTGGTAGTTATTCAAAGGAACCTGTTGCCTTTGGACTTTATGTATTAAAAATAGCTGTTGTGATGCCTGAAGATACTCAAGGTGGAACAACCATACTTGAGGATGCTATAAGTAAGATATCAAGTGTTAGTCAAGTAGAAGTCGAATATGTGAGTAGAATTTAAAATTTAAAATTAACATAAGACACTATTATACACTTTAACGGATTAAACAAAAAACAAAATAAATATCTATAGGCTTTTATGTATCTATTTTTAGTTGGAGTCTAGAGGGGTATCCTATGGGCATTAATCCTAAAAATAAGAAGGAATTTCAATTGAGAGTGGCTGAAGCTAAACAAAGAGATGTTGGTAGAGGAAAAGTTAGGATAAGCCCAAAAATCATGAATGAATTAAATTTAAATGCTGGAGACATAATTGAAATAGAAGGTAAGAAGAAGACAGCGGCTATTGTGTTACCCGCTTATGATGAGAACGATGATACCATTATAAGAATGGATGGTTTAATACGCAGAAACGCTGGAGTAAGTATCGGAGAGAAAGTTACAATAAGAAAAGCGGAAGCAAAACCTGCATCACTAGTAAGATTAGCTCCATCATCATTTTCAATAACCATTGATTCAAGTTTTATAAATTTTGTTAAAAGGAAGCTTCTCGATTATCCAATTATGGAGGGGGACACTGTTTTAATTCCAGTACTTGGTCAAGCAATACCATTTAAAGTTATTTTAACAAGACCGAATGGCATTGTGTTAGTCAATGAAGATACTAATCTAGTGATACTTGAAAAACCTGCTGAGGAAGTAAAGGTTCCAAGAGTGACATATGAAGATATAGGAGGTTTACATGATGCTATACAAAAAATAAGAGAAATGGTTGAATTGCCTCTTAAACACCCAGAATTATTTAAGAGGCTTGGGATAGACCCTCCGAAAGGAGTTTTATTGTATGGGCCTCCAGGATGTGGGAAAACATTACTTGCAAAAGCAGTAGCCAATGAGACAAATGCTCATTTCATATCCGTTAATGGCCCAGAGATTATGAGTAAGTTTTATGGGGAATCGGAACAAAGGTTAAGAGAAGTTTTTGAAGAAGCTAAACAGAATGCTCCTTCAATAATATTCTTTGATGAAATAGACGCTATAGCTCCGAAGAGGGAAGAGGTGACTGGTGAAGTGGAAAAGAGGGTGGTTTCACAATTGCTTGCACTTATGGATGGTTTGGAAGCAAGGGGGGATGTGATAGTTATTGGAGCGACAAATAGGCCTAACGCCATAGATCCTGCATTGAGACGCCCAGGAAGATTTGATAGAGAAATAGAAATTGGTGTTCCAAACAAAGAGGGTAGACTAGAAATCTTGCAAATTCATACTAGGAATATGCCATTGGCTGAAGATGTAGATTTGAAGAAATTAGCCGAAATAACCCATGGCTTTGTTGGTGCTGATCTTGCAGCGCTCTGTAGAGAAGCTGCTATGAAAGCACTTAGAAGATACCTACCTCAAATAGATCTTCAACAAGAGAGAATACCTGAAGATGTTTTGGAGAAATTGCAAGTAACTATGAATGACTTTCTTGAAGCCTTTAAAGAAATAACTCCTAGTGCTATGAGGGAGGTTTATGTTGAAACTCCCAATGTGAGATGGACTGATATTGGGGATTACGAAGATGTAAAGCAAGAACTAAAGGAAGCTGTAGAGTGGCCAATTAAATATCCAGATGCCTTTAAACGTTTAGGGATACGGGCCCCTCGGGGAATATTACTAGTAGGTCCTCCAGGCTGTGGAAAAACGCTATTCGCAAGAGCTGTTGCTACTGAAAGTGAAGCTAATTTCATAAGTGTCAAGGGTCCTGAATTATTAAGTAAGTGGGTTGGAGAGTCCGAGAGAGCGGTACGAGAAATATTCAGAAAAGCTAGGATGGCAGCTCCATCAGTGATCTTCTTCGACGAGATAGACGCTATAGCTCCCATGAGAGGTTTAGATTATGGTGATTCAAGGGTTACTGAGAGAATTATAAGTCAACTATTAACGGAAATGGATGGTTTGGTAACATTGGAAAATGTAACAGTGTTGGCAGCAACTAACAGACCAGACATATTGGACCCTGCTTTACTACGTCCTGGAAGGTTCGACAGAATAATATACGTTCCTCCACCGAATCAAGAAGCAAGAAAGGAAATATTAAAGATTCATACTAGGAATATGCCATTGGCTGAAGATGTAGATTTAGATGAACTAGCAAAGATGACAGAAGGCTATTCTGGTTCTGATCTCGAAGCTGTCGTTAGGGAAGCTGCCATGATAGCATTACGAAAAAATATTGAAGCTAATAAAGTTGAAAAAGCTCACTTCCTTGAAGCATTGAAAAAGGTAAAGCCTTCAATAAATGAGAGCATGATACAATACTATAGTAAATGGATCGAGCAATCAAAACAAATACAAGCTAGACCACGATTATTGACTTTCACCTAGAGGAGAGTATCTATGAGTAAATCACCTAAAGACTCTTTATGGCTTATTGAACCCATAGAATCTCTAATAATTTCTAATCTTCTTAGAAATCCCAAAAAAACATTCAATGAAAACGAACTTTATGAAAAAATAAAACAAGAATATGACAAAGTATCATATAACCTTTTCATAAAAGCCCTTATAAAGCTTGAAATATGGGGTAAACTAAATGTTACATCCGGTAGAAAAGGACAAAAAATGATAAGCTTAAACGCAGGTAATTAAAATGGGAGTCGATTTAAGAGATATAATACCCGCAGAAGCCATAGAAGAAACTGATTTATCATTATTGAGGGATAAAGTTATAGCAATTGATGGATATAATGCTTTATATCAATTTTTGGCAATAATAAGACAACCTGATGGTACTCCACTAAGAGATAGCAAAGGTAGAGTGACTAGTCATCTAAGCGGTCTTTTCTATAGAACCGTGAATCTTCTGGAAGCTCAAATTAAGGTGGTTTACGTTTTTGACGGAAAACCTCCTGAATTAAAAGAGATCGAGATTTCAATGAGAAGAAAAAGAAAGGAAGAAGCTCTAAAAAAATATGAGGAAGCAATTAGATTGGGGGATCTAAAGTCAGCTAAGATTTACGCCCAGCAAACGGCGCAATTAAATGAAAATATGGTTAATGAAGCTAAAGCCTTATTGGATGCTTTAGGTGTACCTTGGGTTCAAGCTCCCTCTGAGGGTGAAGCCCAAAGCGCATTTATGGTTCAAAAAGGAGATGCGTGGGCTACTGCAAGTCAGGATTATGATTCACTATTGTTTGGTTCACCACGTCTCTTGAGAAATTTAACCATAAGTGGGAAGAGAAAACTTCCTCGAAAGGAAGTCTATGTAGAAGTTAAACCTGAGATAATATACCTTGACAAATTATTAAAACATCTGAACATAACGAGAAATCAGTTAATCGAAATTGGGATATTAATAGGTACGGATTATAATCCTGATGGTATTGAAGGCATAGGTCCTAAAACTGCATTAAAATTAGTTAAGCAATACAAAGATTTTACTTCACTCTTACAATCTCTAGGAGAAAAGGCAACTTTTCCAGTTGATCCCTTCAAAATAAAAGAGTTATTTCTAAATCCCCAAGTTACCGATAATTACGTCTTGAAATGGAGTAAGCCTAACAAAGACAAAGTTATTGAAATTTTATGTGAATGCTATGATTTTTCAAAAGAACGTGTGGAGAAAGCCATTGATAGAGTATTAAAAGTTTATGATATTCTAGCAAAACAAACAACGTTGAAGAAATGGTTTAACTAATACTCCTTCCAACCATACTTGCCAATCAAAGGTACAAAAACACAGCCACCAGCACTAAATGTTAGAAGTTCATCACCCTTTTTCAAACCAACTATCAACTCTTGGTAAAAGCTTCCACCTATAGGTATAACTATCCTCCCTCCATCTTTTAATTGATCTATTAGTGGTTTTGGTATACTGGGTGCAGCTGCTGTAACAAATATTCTATCGTATGGTGCAGCTTCTTCATACCCTAAGGTTCCATCCCCCAAAACCACGTCAACTCTATCATCGTATCCACACCTTCTCAAATTTTCTCTTGCAAATTCAACTAAGGCTGGTATTCTCTCAATAGTATATACATGTCCCCATTTTTCGCGTGGTATGTCTTTTGGTGCAACTATTTCTGCACATACAGCTGCATGATAGCCGGAACCTCCACCAACCTCTAATACTTTCATTCCAACGTCCAACATCAACAATTCACAAATTATTGCCACCATATGCGGTGCCGATATTGTTTGTCCTTCTAATGTAGGTAGAGGGGCATCTATGTATGCTAGCTCTCTGTATTTATATGGTACAAAAAGCTCTCTCGGTACTGTCAGCATAGCTCTTATAACACTTTGTGATTTTAAAATCCCTTCATGTATTAATTTTTCTACAAGCTTTCTTCTCTCCTCATCGAAAGATTTCTTCATACTAACTAACATTATACAACCATACTTTTATTAATAAAACTATTTTCGAAGTAATAACTACTGTTTTGTGATAAATTAAAATAGTCATTTAACATATGAGCATAATGTTTATTATGGCAATTATTGAAGAAGTGATAGCATACGGTCATCCGAATATACGTGCAACACATAGATCTACATTTGAAATCACGAAGGAATCTATGTTAACTAAAAAAGGCGACTGCATAATAGGTGTAAGATCTAATAAAGCGTGTAAAGATATTTCTGAAATGTTCAAAAAAAGCTTGAGGAACAAGGTGGCAGTTAAAGTGATTATAGAATGTAATTGTGTTAAAGATGAAGTTATTGGTTACGGAGATCCGAATTTAATTTTAAGTGACCCTACTAGTATAGTCATAAGGAAAAGTGATCATATATGTCCAAGAACACTATTAATAAATGCCAATAAGGCAGCATGCGATTTAGATAGAAGACTCGTATCTTCTATAAAACTTTTAAATTCTATCATAAAAATAAAATTCGTGATATTGTAAGTACTTTGGTAGTTCTTTGACTTCCACCAAACTTTTATTTTCGCTATAAAATTTAAAATTATAATAAACATAACTTTAAATTGAGGTATCATGTATGGATGCAAGAACAGTACTCCATTATGTGAAATTGCCACCCACAGAAGAGTTACTAACTGAAGAAAGGTTGAACAATTATTTAATGCTTGGTATTCCATTGAATCACTATATAGGTCTTGAGATCTCTGGCTACGTCCACCTGGGCACTGGGTTAATTTGTATGCAAAAAGTAGCAGATTTGCAAAAGGCTGGAATAAAGACTACAGTTTTTTTAGCCGATTTTCATTCTTGGATCAATAGAAAGTTAGGTGGTGATCTTGATGTTATACGAAAAGTTGCCGGAGGATATTTTAAAGAGGCCTTAAAAGTATCTATATTGATTTCTGGTGGGGATCCTGAAAAGACAAATTTTGTTTTAGGATCCGAATTCTATGAGAAAATTGGTATAACCTACCTAGAAAACATTATAAAAACAGCTATGAAAACCACTCTTTCAAGAATGAGGAGATCAATATCAATTATGGGGAGAAAAAGAGAGGAAATACTTTACTTTTCTGATCTGCTTTACCCTGCAATGCAAGTTGCGGATATATTTTCATTAAACGTTAATTTGGCACATGGAGGCATGGATCAAAGGAAAGCACATATAATAGCTATTGAAATAGGCGAAGAAACATTTGGATATAAACCTGTAGCACTACATCACCATATACTTATGGGATTAAATGTGAGAAAAGAGGATTACTTGGCATTAATTGATTTGATGAAATCCAACAATTACGATTCGATGGAAGATAAATTAATTGATTTGAAAATGTCAAAATCGAAACCTGACAGTGCTATATTTATTCATGATAGTGAAAGTGAAATAAAGAGAAAAATAATAAATGCCTTCTGTCCTCCCAAAGAGGTATCTTGCAATCCTATAATTGAAATAATGAAATATGTAATTATGCGGCATTTAAAAGATGAATGCATAGAGATTTTAAATCAAAAAACGAATGAGCGTAAAAAGTATGAAAATTATGAAGAACTGGAACATGCATACATGAATGGAGAAATACACCCATTAGATCTAAAACTGTACGTAGCCAACAAACTTATGGAAATATTAGAGCCTGCTAGAAAGCATTTTAGTAGCGGATATGGGGCAAAATGTCTCGAAGAAATGAAAGAAATCATGTCGCAACCGAATTGAGGCATCATTAAACTATTTTATTTGTTTTCTGGTAACATTTGTGTTTAATCATGTTGAATGTTTATTTATGTGTGCAAGTATACTTCATTTTAAGTTTTTAATCTTATTATCACCATTGTATACTTTTTAATTAATGACGGGCCCGGTGGGATTTGAACCCACGACCAACGGCTTAGGAGGCCGCTGCTCTGTCCATGCTGAGCTACGGGCCCCTTTTCTTAATATTATTTTGAGTTACACCATATTTTTAAATTTGCTGAATTATTCACGGAAGCTAATATATCTACTTACATAATCTAACTTCTTAGAATCACCAATAATTTCCTTCAATTCATCAATACTTCTTACGGGTCTATTCATTATTATTTTTGATGCATAAGGCTCTTTAAAACATGGTATTTTACTTAATTGTCTCCTATTCCATATATTGATTTCTATTGGTATAGGTATTCCTAGTATGGATCTATAACCATGACCAATAACTATGATATCTGTAAATTTTCTCAAATGGTATTCAAATGGTATTGCTACAAGAAGTGGATAGCTACCTACTTGTCTACCATATGTTATGTTTCCTTGCTTTGTTTCTACAAACACCTTTTTTAAGATAGTATATTTTGGAATAATTCTTTTAAGCATAGGTCTATCAATTTCTTTTCTCATTTTCTCTTTGTAAATTCTAAAATATCTTTTATGTTTCCTCATTATTTTATCACCGACCTCCCACATTCTAGTCCCGGGTAGTGGTATGCATTGTCTTATATTTATTCTCCTCACAAGTAGTCCCTTATCTAGAACTTCCTTCATAAATTCGAAATTTAGTTTATACGTTTCCTCACTTTCAGCAATTAATCCATGAACGAAATTTATTCCAGGTAATAATTCGGGAAGACCATTCTCCCCTCTTATAGCACCAATTTCATTTATTATTTTTATTGCTTTTAAAGCATCTTCTGGCTCAACTTTTAGATTGTTTGCCTTTATAACTCTTGGATCTGCTGACTCTATCCCCATAGCAGCTACGTCACCGGAAGTGTGATATTTTACAATTGTTTTCGTTATTTCTCTGCTTTCTTCAGGATAATTTGCTACAGTTCCAGGATTTACATTGTCAATATGTAAAGTTTCTAAACGTGGTGCAACCCTTCTAATACCTTCGAAAAGTCTTTTTAAAGCTTCTGGATTTGGGCGGGGGAATTCCTTTTCTCCAACTTCATTTGAAAGGTAGCAATAGAGATCTGGTTGTCTTCCAATTCTAAAATGCGTAACCCCTTGATTGTATAGAGATGCTATTTCCATTATTACATCTTCAATTGTTCTAAATATTGGATGGCCCCATAATGGTTCAACGCAAAAGGAGCAACCACCTGTAATATACCTTGGGCATCCTCTATATGTTTCTATTTCACAAATCAAGTTTAATCCATAGTTTGGATGATCTTGGACTATTCTCGCTCCTCTTATGGACGCTTCTTTTACAATAGAATAATCCGTTCTCCTAGAAGCTGGATCTATCTTATCAAACCCCAGATCATTTATTAATAAATCTGAGAGTACGACTTCTATATCCCCACTTATCACTAAATCATACAAGTTCTTTATATGCTCAATTTTTTTAGCTTTTTTCCCTCCTTCTTTACAAAAACCGTAACGAGCGATAGGTCCTCCTAGGACTTTTATTGGTTTCATTATTAAAGTACCGATCTTCAAAACTTCTTCCTCGGTTATTGGTTCTCCTCCAATGTAACTTCCGGGTACACTTACGCCTCCGAGTACTATGAGCATATCTGATTTATTCATTATCTTCAAATACTCTGTAAAATTTTCACGCACTTCATCAATTGTATAATAGCTTATATTTACCTTACTGTTATATTTCCATATAGTTCCAGCGGCATATCTCGCATACACGTCTAGATAAGGAGGCACACCTAATCCAGCTGGTTCATCATTATACCCATCTACTATAACTACTCTATTTAAATCCCTTGAACGCATTTCACCTAACCCTTAAGTTGTAAAATGTTGCCACCCCTTTTTCTCAATAATTCTCTCTTCTTTCTCATGTTTATACATTATTTTACCACGTTCATCAATCACTCTACCTATTTTTATCAGTTTTCCCTTTACTTTTCTTACTTCATTTAAAGCTTTTTCCCAATTTTCTTTACTTATGGTTAGTATCAATATATATTCCTCTCCGCCGTAGAAAACAAGGTCGAATGGATCAATGTTGGTTTTTTCGGCGAATTTTTTAGCTTCTTCGGTTATTGGTAGATTATTTATTTCGATTCCCACATTACTCATTTTTGCTATTTCATGAAGTGAAATAGCTAAACCATCGCTACTATCTATTGCTGCGTTAACTAAACCCTTTTTTGCTAGTAAGCATCCCTCCTTAATGTATGCTCGCGGCTCATATACATCCTTTAATATTCTCCTCTTTAACTCCTCTTCTACTGGTAGCGATTCTAATAAAATCTTTAATCCAGCGGCAGTATTACCAAAGAAACCAGTTGTTGCGACAATATCTCCAATTTTAGCTCCACTTCTCGGTATAACCTTCTTTGCTATTCCAAGGGCTATTCCATCAATTATGATGTCATCAGTCTCATTAGTATCTCCCCCTAACACTTTCACACCATACTTTCTTGCGGCGATGTTTATTCCTTCATAAATCTCTTTTAGATCTCTAACGTTCATATCTCTTCTTAGTCCTATTGATGTTAGGAATCCTATAGGTTTTGCACCTTTTGCAGCTAAATCACTTATGCACATTGTGACGACTTTTTTACCAATTTGTACATTACTCATACCAGGTGGTATATCCGTTTTTCCTACTAACATTTCTACATTTATAACAAGGTTCATTTTTCTTGGGAGTTTTATTGCGACAGCGTCATCTCCATATGGCAATGTTATTCTTCTTGTTTCTTTATCTATAATGCTAAATATGGTCTCAATGACTTTCTCTTCACCTATATCAGACAGCTTGATCCTCTCCACATTCAAGTTCCTCCTCAAAGTTGATTACAGCTTGAACGGAATTATTATTTAAGTTTATTAAAACGGCTTTTGCTTTATTAGGGTGAATTCCCATGTTCCTCATATATTCTGTTTGTTCTTGCCAAGTTCCAGAATTTACGACTGTAACCCCCTTATAATATTCATATTCAAAAGTGTGAACGTGTCCTGCATGAAACACGTTGGGAATTTTTTCTATAACCATCAGATCCTCTTCTTCTGGTGCTATTAATGTTCTTCCACCATATACTGGGGCTAAATGTCTTCTCTTTAGTAATTCTATCATGGCTTTTGCTGGTGTCTCATATTTTAAATTAGCAATATTAACCATTATGTCATCCAAACTTTTTCCATGAGTTACTAGAAATAAGGATTTATGCAACCTTATATATGCAGGATCTCCCATAATTATTACGTTACTCAATTTGTAGAGTGGGGCTGCATATTCTTTGTACAGAGTTGTTGATGGTAATGCTTGTCTTGTTGCATCATGGTTTCCAGGTACTATTATTATCTTTATGTGTTGTGGGATTTGTGATAAATAGTAAGCTGCAACCTCATATTGCTTTTTTAAATCTTTTATAGCTAACTCTTTTTCCTGCCCTGGGTATATTCCTATTCCATCTACAATGTCTCCTGCAATTACTACATATTTGATACGTTTAGCAAAGCTTTTTAATTTTGCATCTCCGAAGAGTCCATTTAACCATAATAGAAATTTATTAAATGCGTACCTCATGAAAAATCTGCTTCCAATATGTAGATCAGAGATTAAAACGGCATAAATGTCTGGGCCATTCCCTTTTTCGTAGACATTGTTTACTTGTTTTGGAATTTCTGGTTGAAGTATATCTGTTGCGAGCATCTTTCTTTCATCAATTAATATGCCTTCCACACATATGACTTCGTTTGGAATAATATTTTGTGCTTTTTGTAGCAACTCTGCATTTTTTGCGGTAACCAAGACCGTTATTTCTCCAGTTAAATCTTCAACATTGAAAGTTATCATATTCTTACCAGCTCTTTTTTCGCTGACTATACAGATTATCTTAATTTTGTTCTCTAAAGCTTCCATTGTCTTTTTGTTTGATAGATCTTGGATATTTATTGCCCCTCTGGCATCATATCTTTCCGAAAGTAGTATTTTTCTTAGTTTTTTGTATCTGCTTATAAAATACTCCCTAAAATCTTTTGAAAGGGGGGTTCGTAAAATATGTTCCGTAGGTTCAAAAACTATTGTTATTTCTTCGGCTAAATTCTTCACATCAATTTCTTCTTTTCTTGATAAATCAGAAATGAATTCGGGGGTTATGATTAGAGGTTTATTTTCCATTGTTGACAACTTCTTTAAAATATCCTCCAGTATTTTTACTGCTGTATCTTCATTTTTTAATAGAATATTTAAAAATTCAGGACTTATTTGCACTCCTTGCATAAATATTTTCGTCATTAATGCCTTTACCCTTAAGTCACTCATAAGTTCTTTTATCATTTGTTTAATACCTGTATTATTATTTGTTTTATCGGATAAATTAATATACTCTTAAAGTTTATATTGATAATTCACGAATTGTTTAATATAAAGGTGTGTAGTAATGGAAGCTTTAGGTGCGACGACAGTGGGCTTAGTGTGTAAAGATGGTGTTGTACTTGCTTCTGAAAAAAGGGTAGCCTATGGGTATACCATTTTGAGTAAGATGGGGAAGAAAGTATTTAAAATAACAAATAATTTAGCTATAGCTTGCGCAGGATTGATTGCAGATATGCAGATACTCGCAAAATCTTTGACTGCCGAAGCGAATTTGTATGAACTCACTTATAAAAGTCCAATGAAGGTTAGAAATTTAGCAAAGTTGTTATCCACGATCTTATATAGTAATCGATTATATCCTTATTTAACTGAGATTATAGTTGCAGGAGTAGACGTAACAGGTCCTCATTTATATGTTTTAGATCCATTGGGATCATTAATTGAGGATAAGTATGCGGCATTGGGTTCTGGTGCCCCCCTCGCTATGAGTATATTGGAATCCGAATATAGTCCAGAAATTACTGTAGATATTGGGGAAAAGATAGCTGTTAAAGCAATAAGTGCGGCTATTAAAAGAGATATAATTTCTGGCGATGGTATCGATATATTGATAGTAAAACGGGAGGGTACCATAGAAAAATTCTTACCCATTGAATTGTAAATTGTAATATAAATAAATAATTAATATAAAAATAAAATAAATAAGTGTGAATAAAAAAAGTAAAATATACCCCAAATTTTTAATTAAATTAATTTAATAGGTTTATCTAATCTGCTTAGAAGTACTATTCTTGAAGACTCCGAGGTGTCGATGATTTTTAGAGATGTTAATTCACTTATTTTCTTACTGAATTCAAGTATTTCTTCAAAACTTGGCATATGTGTTGATGACAGTCTATATTGAAAACCTCCTAAACTCATAGCGGCCTTTGGCTCCACATATGTAGGATTTGCTTTCTCTATTATTTTTGCATAATCTTCTACCTTTTTCAAATTTAATTCTCTTACCAATGTCAATCTAATGACTGTTGGACATGAAAAACTTTTAATAAGTTCAATGCTTTGCATAATGTTTTCCCATCCATTTGGTATTTTAGGTCTGCAAACCTTCTTATACGTTTCATAATCTGGTGCAGATAAACTTATGTAAAGTTGACTTGGCTCATTACATAGATTTCCTAATACGTCCGGTCGAGTTCCATTACTTACAAGGAAAACCGTTTTGAAGTTATACTTAAAGAGTTCGTATATTAAATCATCTATATATGGATATAGTGTGGGTTCTCCAACTAAACTTATTGCTGCATGTATTGGTCTGAAAGCTTCTTCTAGCATATTTCTATCTACATTTCTATTTCCCTTGAATCCAGACAATACTTCTCTTTGCATTTTCAGTCCGTTAAGCACTATTTTCTCGGGTTCATCCCATGTCGGTAAGTTTTGTTCGTTCCATTTTATTCCGATATCTGATGCTTGCACTCTCCAGCAATATATGCATTCATGCGTACATGTTATTGTTGGTGAGAATTGTAGGCACCTGTGTGATGGTATCCCATAAAATTTTTGCTTATAACAGAAATTTTTACCTTTAGATATTAAAGACGCTTTTAACCAGTAACATGGCTTTAATAAGCTGTATTCCCCTATAAATTTGTATCCCTGTTTTAAATATTCATTCTTTAGTCTTTTTATAGTCTCCATCAATATCATCCCGGTGAGCCGCATTAATAAATTTTTAATTATAATTGTATTGTGAGGAATTTAGTTGTTTATTTTGTGCATTTTTATTTTCTTCGAGTTCTCCTCGTCTCTTTAGTATTTCATTTACAATTTGAGATGTTTTGTAAAATGGGCTTTCTCTATATTCTTCATTTATCCTAATGACCTCAACATTATTTAGTCCCCTTTCCTTTAATTTATTTCTCAATTCTTCTTCTGATATGAATCTTTGATCAGGACCTAAAATTATGATATTCGGTTTTATTTCTTCTACCTTCTTCAATATATCTTCATCGTCACTTCCCAATATTGCTTCATCAACGTATTTTATGCTTTTTACGACTTCCAATCTTTGGGAACTGGGTAGTATTGGGTTTCTTCCTTTTAATCTTTTTACATTGCTATCTGTGGCTACAATTACTATTACTCGACCATACTCTTTGGCTTTTTTAATTAACCATATATGTCCTGGGTGGATTATATCAAAAGTTCCCGCCACTAACACTTTGTTATGGAGTTTCTTCATCTCTTCATTTTCCCATTCAAAATTTATCATATTTAAGAATTTTAAGCAATCCAGTAATCCTTCAGCGTATGCGATGCACGTTAAACTTGTAATATAATCTCCTTTTTCAAAATAAAATTTTGCATCGGAACAATAACTTTCGCTTAATTTTATTAATTTCTCTACCCTTTCATCTTCATACCTTTCTTTTTTCAATTTGTTTAATACTAAGTTAACATTTTCAATGTATTTCCTTATCCTATCTACTTCTTTATTTGACATCTTACTTCCTCCATAACATTTAAGGGTGCATTAGCCAACTTTACTAATGCTTCTGCTTCTATAAAATGTAATCTGCCAACTATTACAAGAGAATATGGTGGAGCTCCAAAATCCACCTTCGAAAGTTCATCTATGTAATCAGCTCTAACTACCTGTGTGTCTGAACCTATCCTTGCGCAGCCTACACATAAAGTATCTTTTTTGATAACGTTTTCCCTTCGTTTTTCTTCAATCCTCTTCAATATGTCAATGGCTTCCGATATTCTCATAAATCTCATATTTTCAGCATCCATATCCAATAATAAGAGTGTGTGCAGTCCTTGCTTCATATTTTCTTTTATGACATCATAAGGGGTTTCACATATACTTTCTCCATATGGAAATGTCACTGTCACACATCTTCCGAATTTATAACTAAAAAGGCCTGTTTCACCATATATTGCTGACTGAATCGATGGTGCATGTATAACCTTTGTTTCTATGCCTCTATCAATTGCTGCCAATCTTAGTTGCATATGTGTTGTTGCAACAAATGGATCTCCAGGGACTAATAGTACAATAATTTTATTTTTTGCTTCATTTAGAATTTCCTCATAATTTTCCTCTAGATCCTTTCTACTGGCCTTAATAACTTTTCTTCCAACTATGTTTTTTTCTAAGTTTTCAACAGAAAAATTTGGAATTATACTGGTGTACATATCTAAATATACTTTTTCTGCGTATCGTATCCATTTCATACCAGACACTGTTATGTCTTCTAATCCATTTAGTCCTAATCCTACAAAAACGAGCATACCTCATCATCATTTAGCGTTTTCAACTTTTAATTTCTTAATAGCAAAACATTTATGTAAATCTTTTCTACAGTGCTTTGCGAAACATTAATTTATATCATTTTAAATTTATTTTTAGTAAGTGGGCCCGTAGCTCAGCCAGGACAGAGCAGTGGGCTCTTAACCCATTGGTCGCGGGTTCAAATCCCGCCGGGCCCGCCAAACATGGATGAATTAATTATATTTTGCTTCATACGATTGGAAACGTATTTATGTGCATCAAGTTAACTTATATTTGAGCAAAATTGTGGTGTGGTATATGGAGAAAGTTAGAGTGGTCATTGTAGGTATTGGAGCAATAGGGCAGATGCTTACTAGAGAGCTATTAAATAAACGGGGGTTTGAAATAGTCGGAGCCGTTGACATTGATCCAAAAAAGGTTGGACGAGATCTTGGGGAAGTGATAGGCTTAGATAAGAAACTTGGTATAAATGTTTCTAATGATATTGAGTGTGTATTGAGAGACTCGAGACCTCATGTAGTTATTCACATGACATCATCATATCTCAAGGATGTGTATCCTCAGCTACTTACTATACTTAAGTATGGAGTGAATGTAATTTCATCATGTGAAGAATTGAGTTATCCGTATATTGTTGATCGGAAACTTGCTGAAGAATTGGATAGTACTGCTAAAAGATATGGATCAACTTTACTAGCCACGGGCATAAATCCAGGCTTTCTCATGGATACTTTAGCTATAATACTAACGGCACCTTGTATAAGGGTTGATAGCATTAAGGTTACTAGACATATGAATGCATCTATTAGGAGAGGTCCCTTTCAGAGAAAAATAGGAGCAGGATTAACTGTGGATGATTTTAAACGTAAGATTTCTACAAAAGAGATTTCTGGTCATGTGGGGTTAGAACAGAGTATAGCGTTAATAGCAGCTGCACTTAAAGTTAAACTTGACAGAATTGATGTTGGAGAAGTTCAACCTATCATTTCTGATAAATATGTGAAAACAGAATATGTAGAAGTCAATCCAGGATATGTAGCTGGACTGAGACAAACAGCCCAAGGCGTCGTAGATGGGAAACCATTCATAACTCTTGATTTTATAGCATATGTTGGTGCATCTGATGATTATGATGCCATCGATATACAGGGAATACCTGAAATCCACGAACGGATATCCCCTTGTGTGCATGGTGATTGGGGTACTATTTCAATGTTGATAAATGTTATACCAAAGGTTATGAAGGCTCCTCCAGGGCTTTTGACTATGAAAGACATAACTATTCCTCATTGTATATTAAGTGACGTAAGGGATTATCTTTAATTTTTTAATTTAGGTTGGTGCAGAGAATGTCTTCACTTGAATTTAAACCTACTAGAATGGAACTAATAGCATTAAGACGTAGATTAAATTTTGCTCAAAAAGGGCTTAAATTACTTCAAGAAAAGCAGGATGCTCTAATAATGGAGTTTTTTGCAGCTATTCAAAAGTACAAAAGATTGAGAGATTCTCTCTTACCAATAATCCGTGAAGCATATCTTGCTCTTGCGAATGCTGAGATCGAAATGGGAGCTTTAAAACTTGAAAGAATAGCTGAAGGGGTTCCCGAGACAGTAAATGTGGAAGTCAAATTTAAAAATGTTATGGGCGTTCTAGTTCCCGTGATTGAAGCAAAAATTGAAAGTATACGCAGACCTTATAGTTTAACGGATACATCCATTTATCTTGAAACTGTTTCGGAAAATTTCTCTCAATTACTACCTACAATAATTAAATTGGCTGAGGTTAGTGCTACTATAGTTAAACTATCTGAAGAAATTAAACGTATACGTAGAAGGGTGAATGTATTGGATAAGATAATTATACCAACATTGAATAATGCAATATCATACATTAAGTTTTATTTAGAAGAAAGGGAAAGAGAAGATTTATTTAGAGTGAAACGCATAAAGAAGAAACTCGAACTAAAATCCTATCTCTAAAGAAGTTTATCAAATTTAAATATTTATAATTGATTACTGTTTTTCCTCTTTTGATGCTATTAGTGTTAAAATTGCTTTGGCAAGATCTCCACCTGTTTGTTTTAATGCTTTTCTCGCTTCTTCCAAGCTTACTTTAGCTTGCATGGCTACAAGTTGCACATCTTCCTCGGAAATGTATTCTTCCTCGGCTTTTTGCTCTTTGCTTTCCACAATAATTTGATTTCCAATTACTTGAACTATTGTTTGATCTCCCATTTTTATTATAGAAACCTTTGGTGAAGACATTCTCAAAATTTCTTCTCTTCTCACTATGACAACTTCTTCAACATCCTCCATTTCATTGATTTCCATACCCATCTTTTGCATTATTCTTCTCATTTCTCGAGGGGACATTTTCCTCATTTTTCCTCAACTCCACTTCTAACCTTTACCGCTACTCCACTTCTAAATAAAGTCATTTCTTCACCATTTAATAATGCTTTCCCAACAGCAAGTAGTTCATCACTCTCGTTAACTATAATTACTTCTTCTCCTGGGCGAATTTCAGGATCTGCATGTTTTACATGTTTTGCAAAAACATTTCTTCCCTTCCTTATAATGTCTGCTATTTCATTCATTACTACAACTCTCATTTTTGGAGGACAAGTCTTACTTCTTATGAGTTCTGCTCCGTAAATTGTCAATGCAATTAAGCCATCTTTCGCTCTAATGGTTGCAATAACCTTACCATCCAATATTACCCTTCTTATCTTGCCAGTTTTCTTAGATTTCTCGATAAGTATACTATCTGGAAAGAGGATAGACCCTATACCTTCCCCGAATTGGTAATCAGCTATTTTTCTTAAAACATATTTTTCATAATCAAGAAAAGTTTCCTCTAGCGTTTTACTCATACTATTTCATCGGTATATGGTTGTAGCTGCCTCTTTAACCTTTCTATTAATTTTCTTTATAGCTTCCATGAAGTCCACCATCGTTACTCTATCCCCTCTTCTTCTTATGGCATTCATTCCTGCTTCCACACATATTTTCATAATGTCAGCACCACTCATACCTTCTGTTTCTCTAGCAAGTAATTTAAAGGATACTCCTTCGTCTAAGCGTAGTTTCTTAGCATGTACTCTGAATATATGCTCTCTTTCTTCCTCATTAGGTAATGGTATATATATTATTCTGTCAAACCTTCCAGGTCTTAGAAGCGCTTCATCTATTATATCAATTCTATTTGTAGCCGCGATAACTCTTATGTTTTCCCTTGGATTGAATCCATCCAATTCGTACAAAAGTTGCGCCAATGTTCTATGGACTTCCCTTTCACCACTTGTAGCGTCTTCCAATCTTTTCGCTCCTATAGCATCAATTTCATCAATGAATATTATACTTGGAGCTTTCCTTCTAGCAAGTGCAAATAACTCCTTAACTATTCGAGCGCCTTCACCTATGTATTTTCTTACAAGCTCTGAACCTACTGTTCTTATAAATGTTGCATTTGTCTCATTGGCTACTGCTTTTGCAAGTAATGTTTTCCCACATCCTGGAGGCCCATACAATAAAACTCCTTTCGGAGGAGTAACCCCTATTCTTTCAAATAGTTCCGGGTGTTTGAGAGGTAATTCCACGACTTCTCTTATTTCTTGTTTTTGTCTTTCGAGACCTCCAATATCATCATACGTCACATTTGGTTTTTCAATTACTTCCATAACCTGCACATATGGATCTTCGATTTGTGGTAATATTTCCACGATAGCAAAATTTTTTTGGCTTAAAGCTACCCTAGTGTATGGTCTTAGCATCTTTAAGTCTATATTACTCGAAACCTGTACCACTAGATTAGGACCTGTTGAGCTTTTTACAACAGCTCTTCCATCATTTAGAACGTCTACAACGTATGCTTCTATCAATGGTGGCATTTTCGTTCTTTCAAGTTCACTTCTTAGATAAGCTATTTCTTCTAAAAGCCTTTCTTTTTCCATGTTCAAATTTCTTAATTCATTCTCTATTTCAAATAATCTTTTTTCCAGATATGCTTGATAGTCTGATTGGCTTTCATAATTCTTTAAATAATTGGTGTTGCTATGCGATTTAAACGCCATAGAATATCTGTCTTTATTTAATAATTTGGTATAAAATTAAAATTTCGCTTTATACATTTATCCTCAATTAACGTAATCGATGTAGATAAAGAATAAAGTGATTAATAATTTATGTACGCATATGACAAAATAATATTTGAACATATATGTCATGTGACATATGTGGTGAGAAACTTAAAGGTATGGGGAAAAAGGTTTTCATAGCTGGTGCAATTCTAACGGTATGTGATAAATGCAGTAAATATGGGTCTCCTGTTCCTCCATCATTTGAGAGGAAATCCACCTCAACTATTGGGAAAAACGATAAACCTCTACATAAAAAGTTACCTAAAACTTTTGGTAAGAACGACAATTATGATATCGTTTCCGATTATGCAAAGAGAATTAAAGAAGCTAGGGAAAGCATGGGCTGGACTGTTGAAATACTTGCCGAGCAAGTTAAAGAGAAGGTTTCTGTTATTAAAAAGATTGAAAGTGGTAAACTAATTCCATCAATAAACTTAGCTAAACGACTAGAAAATGTTTTAGATATAAGATTGTTAGAACCTCAAATAAAAATGTTTGACAACTTATCAATATATGATAAAAGTGAAATTGACATTACTTTAGGTGATGTTGCGGAAATAAAATTTAAGGACAGAGGTAACCATAGAGGAGTTAAAAAAGAGTAGTTGAAAAATATAAATAGTTGTTTATTTGTTTTAGGTTTCTAAATTAAACTTTATATTGTAATTTATTTATTTTTTCAATAATTTTCTCAACTAGAGTATCTAAGTTTATACTTTTCTTAGCACTTATTGGTATAACATCTGTATATGGAAATACCTCCTTCACTACTTTTACAACTCTTTCAATATCTTCATATTTTATGCGGTCTATTTTGTTTAACGCAATTATTAATTCTACACTTGGTGCAATTTTACTTATTATTTCATGTGAAACATTAATTTTCCTTTTTATCTCATTTATTTCTTCGGCTCCATCTACCACCAACACTATTAAATCTGACAATGCAAGTTCATTTAATGTAGTGTAAAACGCATTCAGTATTATTGGGTGCATGTCTTCTATAAATCCTATGGAGTCTACGACCACTATTTCATTGCGATAGTTGCTAATCATAGATAGCCTTCTGGAACATGTTGAAAGCGTAGTGAAAGGTCCAAGACCTACGGGTTTCGTTTCACAAGTCAACTTATTAAAAAGTTCTGTTTTTCCTGCTTGTGTATATCCAGTCAATACTACTTCTGGCAGTCCATACTCTCTCCTTTTCACTATTCTCTCAAAGTTTCTCATTCTAACTTTTTCAAGCTTCCTTTCAAGAAGCTTTATTCTCTTTGTTATGTGTTGTTCATATACCTTGTGGAGATATTCACCTAAAGCTCCCCATCCAACCTGCTCTCCATATAAATCTCTGAATCTTAAGTATTCCCTAACCCATGGAAGCATATAATGTAATCTTGCTAGCTCTATTTGCATTTTGGCTTCAGCCGTTCGGCTCCTTTCTTCAAATATTTTTAAAATCAATATATTTCTATCAATTACATCAATATTCCAACCTAATTCCTTTCTTATTCTAAATACTTGATTAGCCTTTAAATTATTTGAAAATATTATTATGTCGATGCTCTCTTTTTCTACAAAACTTTTCAGCTCTTTCAGTTTTCCTTTACCAATCAGGTAAGCTGGATCCGGCTTCCATCTTTTTTGTACTATTTCTTTCACAACATCATACCCAGCACTTCTAGCAAGTTCTTTTAATTCCTGAATTTTTGTTTTTTGAAATTTTTCAGTACGTACTTCAATGACTACTGCTCTCATATGTTATCTTAATTTAATAATTAGTATTGAAAGATGGAATATATATTTATTTATAATGTCACATATTCTAGTATTTTGAGAAGAACATTGACGTTTGAAGTATACGTTTTGAGAATAGGTCATAGGCCAGCAAGAGATAAACGTATAACTACACATGTTGGTCTAGTCGCAAGAGCATTCGGAGCTAGAGGAATGATACTTGACTGTCGTGACGAAAAAGTATTATCTTCATTATCAATGGTATGCAAAAATTGGGGAGGCCCCTTTCATTTAAGTTTTACTGAAGATCCGTATGATTACTGCATTAAGTGGAAAAACGGTGGAGGTGAAATAATTCACTTGACTATGTATGGTATAAACCTACCTTTAGTAATTAATGATATTAAGAAAAGTTGTAAAAATAAACTTGTTGTTGTTGGCGCGGAAAAAGTTCCAAGATTTTATTATGAGATAGCTGATTGGAATGTCGCTATTGGAAATCAACCGCATTCCGAGGTTGCTGCATTAGCAGTTTTTTTATTGGAGCTATTGAATGGCTGGGTTTTCCGCAGCAGTTTTGAGAACGCAAAAATTAAAATAATCCCATCTGAAAAAGGTAAGCGTGTTATCAAGGTTTCCAATGATATCTAATAAAAATTGAAAGGTTTTAAATGCTTCTTTGACAAAATAATTTGTCAGGACTCAAATACAATTGAAAGGAGTGAAATAAGTGTGTACGAATACTTTGAATCTATACCTCTTGATGAAAGTTTCATAGCATTCATAAGGGAGCTCGTCGGAGAAGAAGGTGTTGCTATAGTTTCCTTTCTATCAGAGAATTACGACGTTACAGATGAAATTTTATCTCAAAAAACCGGAATAAAACTTAATAATGTTAGAAAGATTCTATACACTCTTTATGATAACCAACTAGTCTCCTATAAGAGGATAAGGGACAAAACAACAGGTTGGTTCATTTATCTATGGCGTCTTAACAGAGACAATATAGAATTCTTAGTGCGTTCAAAAAAACGTGCCGTTTTGGAAAAACTAAAAGAAAGATATGAATATGAAAAACAGCATGTCTTCTTCTTTTGCCCAAAAGATAAAATTAGATTATCATTTGAGGAGGCATCCGAATATGGCTTTAAATGTAAAATATGTGGTGGAAACCTAGAATCCTTTGATAACGCTCAAATAATAAACTTTCTGGAGAGAAAAATAAAAGAACTTGAAGAAGATATATCTAGATATCAATAATTCCTCTTTTGCAGGGCGGGTCGTCTAGCTGGTTAGGATACCGCCCTTACACGGCGGTGGTCCTGGGTTCAAATCCCAGCCCGCCCACCAACAAAACTAGTATGGAATAAGACGCTAAACACAAAGAATAATTGCTCTAATTTTCAAACAAGTGATAAGTTAAGATTACTTTGTTACGCAAATAATGTTAAAATAAGAATGATGAGAGAGACTTACGAAAAGGATATCCTTCATTTATATCCCACTCATATAATTGCCCGAATTCTAATTTTTAAAGGTGTTTAAATTTTAGCATCATTGTAATATGATGTACCGTTAGTTCTTTGAGTAGTTTTTAAACAAGTTTCTCAATAACAGCCAAATCAAGAGTAATTTTATATGGCAAAACTTAAATAAGTAACTTAATGTTTTTCTTGTATCGGTACTGGGTGACTTTTCATTGGCGTTTAAACATGTGGTGAGGATTGCTGGACAAGATCTGGATGGATCTTTGAAGGTAGCTTACGCTCTATCTAAAATTAAAGGAATTGGTGTAAACTTAGCTCACATAATCCTCAAATTAGCTGATGTTTCTCCACATGAAAGGATAGGTTATCTACCTGATGCTAAAATTAAGAGAATTGAAAATATTCTTAATTCGTTGTCTTCACAAAATATTCCATATTGGTTAATGAATAGAGCTAAGGATCTTGAAACGGGAGAAAATAAACACTTAATAGGATCTGATTTACTTCTAAGAATTAAGTCAGACATTGAGTTTATGAAGAAGATAAAGTGCTGGAAAGGTATTAGACACTCATTAGGGCTGAAAGTTAGAGGTCAAAGGACTAGGACAACCGGTAGAACAGGTCAAACGGTAGGGGTTTCTCGTAAGCCAAGGTGATGTATTTGGGTGATCCTAAACGTCCGAAGAATAAATGGAGTTCCCCAAGGCATCCTTGGAAGAGGGAGCTGCTCGAAGAGGAATTAAAATTAGTTGGTGAATATGGACTCAGAAATAAACGTGAAGTTAGAATAGCTAAAACTATTTTGTCAAAATTCAGGAAACAGGCAAGACTTATGTTAGCTCTTCCACCCGAGGAGCTGATGGTTAGACGCAGAGAACTTATAAGTAAGTTATATAAGATTGGATTGTTGCATGAAGATGCGTCTATTGATGATGTCCTAAGCTTAAAAGTTGAAGATCTACTTGAAAGACGCTTACAAACAATGGTCTATAGAAAGGGGCTCGCCAAAACGATTCATCATGCTAGACAACTCATAGTTCATGGTCATATTTCTATAAATGGTAGGAGGGTAACTGTTCCTGGATACATTGTAAGTAGAGATGAAGAAGACAAAATCCATTATTCATACGATAGTCCATATGCAATTTCGCCAGTGATTAAGGAGAAGAAAAGTAAAAGTGAGGTGTCTGAATGAGTAGCAGAGAACTGTTGTGGGGGATAGCTCACATATATAGCTCTTTTAATAATACAATAATACATGTAACGGATATTTCTGGTGCTGAAACCGTCGCGATATCCTCCGGTGGAATGGTTGTGGAAGCTGATAGAGAGAAACCATCACCATATGCAGCAATGCAAGCAGCATTTAAAATAGCTCAGACAATAAAAGATAAGGGTTTCAAGGCTTTACATATAAAAGTTAGAGCTCCTGGAGGTCACGGACCTAAAACCCCAGGTCCTGGCGCTCAAGCTGCTATTAGAGCTTTAGCTAGATCTGGATTTATAATTGGCAGAATTGAAGACGTGACACCTATTCCTCATGATACTACCAGGAGGCCTGGTGGCCGCAGAGGTAGAAGACTATGAAATTTAATTAGGTGGCTTTAAATGAATTCTCCAAACCCTTTTGTTGAAATAGTGGAGCTTAAAGGTTTATCTATCAGATTTATCCTTAAGAATTCAAATACAGCGTTTGCAAATGCTTTAAGGAGAATAATGATATCTGAGGTACCAGTAATGGCTATAAGCGACTTCGCAATAATAAATAATACTTCCCCAATATTTGATGAGATTCTAGTACATAGGCTTTCTCTAATACCTTTAACAACAGATCTGGATGGTTTTAATTTACCAGAAAAATGTGTATGTAAAGGTATTGGATGTTCACGTTGTCAAGTTACATTAATTTTAAATGTTAAGGCAGGCGATTCTCCCGTAACCGTTTATTCAAGAGACATAGTATCGAGTGACCCTCGTGTGATTCCAATAAATGGAGATTTTCCAATAGCAAAACTTTCAGCCGGTGATGAAATTTTAATAGAGATGTATGCCAGATTAGGTAGGGGTAAAGATAATGCTAGATTTCAACCTGTTTCTGCATGTGCGTACAAATATTTCCCTAGGATAGTTATTAACACTTCTTCTTGTGTCAAATGTACTAACAATGGTATTCTTAAATGTGTGAGTGAGTGCCCAAAAGGCGTTTTAGATGTGAATGTTGAAACTGGATATCCATATCTACGTGATCCACTAAATTGCAGTCTATGTAAAGCATGTGTAGATGTTTGTGAATATAACGCAATTGAACTTAAACCTGATGACACCTCTTTCATATTCTATGTTGAATCTACGGGTTCTCTTCCTCTGCACAAAATTATTTATACTGCTGCAACTATTCTAGCTGAAAAGTGTGACGAATTCTTAAGTAAAATTGGGGGGTTTAGATGAAGAGAACTGGACCTACAAATATCCACCTTAGGAAGCTAATTACTTTTCTTAGAAAGAAAGCTAATGAAAATAATGCAAAGATCTGGGATGATATAGCTGACAGACTTGAAGTTCCAAGAAGGATGAGAATAGTTGTTAATGTGGGTAAAATAAATAAGTACACTAAACCAGATGACATCGTTGTGATTCCTGGGAAAGTACTTGGGGCTGGATCTATAGATCACCCTGTTACTGTTGCTGCCTTTTCTTTTTCAAGTTCTGCTTATGAAAAAATAGTTAAAGCTAATGGTAAATGTATTACCATCGTCGATTTAGTAAATATGAATCCGAAAGGTTCTCGAGTTAAAATTTTGAGGTGATAGTTTTGAGCAACAAAAGCGCTATTACATTGATCGATGCCAAAAACATGATTTTGGGCAGACTTGCTAGTATAGTTGCAAAACGCCTACTAGAAGGAGAAACAATAATTGTAGTCAATGTAGATAAAGTCGTAGTTTCAGGGAAACCTCAAAGTGTTTTCGAGGAATATAAAAAATTATTAAATTTACGTACATTAAGGAACCCGAGAAGGGGTCCTAAAATCCATCGATCCCCCGATATGATCTTCAGAAGGGTAGTTGCTGGTATGCTTCCAAAGGATAATGAGAGAGGTCGTAAATCACTACGTAATCTAAAGGTTTTCATGGGTTTCCCTGAGGAATATAAACGTTATAATGCTATTCGGTTTAAGGAGGCTGATGCAGAAAACTTATCTGGCAAATACATTTATTTAATTGAAATTTCTAAACAACTAGGATGGTCTGGTGATATTCATGAGCAGTAAAAGAGTTCTAGTAGTTAGTGGTAAAAGGAAGACTGCAATTGCTAGAGCTGTATTCAAACATGGGAAAGGTAGAGTGTACATAAATGGGATCCCCTTACCATTATACCAACCTGAACTTGCAAGATGGAAAATATTGGAACCCCTTAAATTAGCTGGTAAAGAATTAATAGATCAAGTCGATATACACGTTACCGTAAAAGGCGGGGGCTTTATGGGTCAAGCTGATGCTGCACGCATGGCTATTGCACGTGGATTGATGAATTGGTTTAATGATGAAAATTTAAAGAAAATCTTTTTGGAATACGATAGAACCATGCTGACTGGTGATCCCAGAAGAACTGAACCAAAGAAATTTGGAGGGCCCTCTGCTAGACGTAGATTTCAGAAATCCTATAGGTGATATTTCAAATGTATCCGATAAGATGCTTTACCTGCGGAGCACCGATAGGAGATAAATTTGAAAAATTTAAGAAGTTGGTGGATTCTGGTATGCCAGTAAATAAAGCCTTTGAAGAACTTAGAATTACACGTTACTGTTGCAGGAGGATGCTTCTAACACATGTTGAATACATTGATGACATAGTTGAACTTGATATGTTGTATATGAAAAAGAAGTATAAAAGGTGATTCTAATGAGTTTTCCCTCAACAATTATTAATGATGCATCTGCAAAGAAGCGCTTTAATAGTAGGGGAGATATCACGATTGAAGTTGAAATATACACGGAGAACGGGTTTGGTTCTTTTTCAGCACCATCAGGAGCGAGCAAGGGAGCATACGAGGTCATCGACTTCCCCTCGGGTGGTGTAGACGAGGCCTTAAGCTTATTTGAAGATCTTGTTGCACCTGAGATAATAGGTATGGACTCTGCTAAACAATTTGAGTTAGATAGAACATTAAAAGAAATTGATGGTACTCCTAACTTTAGCAAAATAGGGGGTTCGCTAGCTATAGCTACATCCATTGCTAATGCCATTGCCGCTGCCAATACATTAATGATACCTTTATACAAGTATCTTGGGGGAGTATATGCAAATAGGCTCCCTATCCCTCTTGGCAACGTTATTGGCGGTGGTAAACATACACATGTTAAAGGTTTAGATGTGCAAGAAGTCTTGATAATTCCATATGGTGCGTCTTCCTTTCTTGAGTTGGTATTGGCAAGTGTTAGGGTGTATAAGGAAATAGTCAAAATGGCTCCTCCTGGTGTGATATATGGCAGAAATGATGAGGGAGCACTGGTTACTACATTAAACATATTTGATGTATTACCGATAGTTCAAGATGCTTGCAATAAGGTTTCTAAGGAGATTGATGTGAAATTTAAGTTGGGAGTTGATGTAGCTGCATCTGTGTTATGGAATCCAAAATCAAATAAGTATTGTTTACCAAGTACTAATGCATGTTATGATGAAGACGATTTTTACAAATTCATTCTAAACCTCATAAATAAATTCGACTTATTCTATGTTGAAGATCCATTCATGGAGGATTCATTTACATCTTTTGCTAGATTGCGTGATGAAGCTGAAACCTGCATAATTTGTAGTGATGACTTAACTGCTACCAATATTGAGAGGATAAGTTATGGTGCTTCCATAAAAGCATTTGATGCTGTGATAATAAAACCAAATCAAGTGGGAACATTGTCCGATACCATTTCAGCTATACACACAACATTTTCATATGGTCTGATACCAGTATGCTCACATAGGTCTGGGGAAACTATCGACGTATTTTTATCGCATCTTGCAGTTGCTACTGGTTCACCGATGGTTAAATGTGGTATAATGGGCGGGGAGAGGATATCTAAATTAAATGAATTTATAAGAATAGAAGAAGATTTAGGTGAGTGGGGAACAATATTTGAACTTGAGAGGTTATTAAAATGACATCTCAATCCTCAGAACTATTGGTGCCTTTGGAGTTATATCTTTCCACAGGAGTTCATATCGGCACTAGAATAAAAACCAAGTCTATGCTTCCGTTCATTTTTAGAGTTAGACCTGATGGATTATATGTTTTGGATGTTAAACGTATTGATGAACGCATACGTATTGCAGCTAAATTCATAGCGAGATTTCCGCCACATAAAATCTGTGCCGTTTCTTCTAGACAGTATGGTTGGAGGCCGGTCAAACAATTTTGTTCTCTAGTTGGTGGTTTCCCAATTACTGGTAGATTCATACCTGGAACATTCACAAATCCCCATTTACCATATTATAAGGAACCTTCCATTGTCATAATATCCGATCCAAGAGCTGATGAGCAACCTCTCAATGAAGCCATCGATATGGGTATACCCGTCGTAGCACTTTGTGACACCGATAATCTAGCATCAGGAGTTGAATTAATAATCCCCGTTAATAACAAAGGTAGGAAGGCTTTGGCATTAACATACTGGATATTGGCAAGACAAGTTTTAAGAGAAAGGGGGGACATTCCTCTAGACGGAGACATTCCTCTATCAATTGAAGATTTTGAAGCAAAACCGGAGACATACTGAACCTTACATAAGCATGTTTTAGAGGACTTTAAATAATTCCTCAAACAAAACTTTTATTGATAACTATGTTTGTACGCGAACCTGCAGTTGCAGGATCATTTTATGAGAGTTCGAAAGAAAATCTAATGAATCAGATTGAATGGTGCTTTACTCATAAGCTGGGTCCAGGAGTTCTACCTAAAATTAGTGAATCTTTTACCGGAAAGTTAATAGGCGTTATAGTTCCTCATGCTGGATACATTTATTCTGGTCCTATAGCAGCTTGGGCTTATAAAATTATCGCGGAGAATGGTAAACCCGATTCCTTTATAATAATTGGTCCTAATCACTCCGGCATGGGGTCTCCGTTAGCTATTATGAGGAAAGGTCTGTGGAGAACTCCACTCGGATATGCTAAAGTAGATAGCGAATTGGGGGATGCTTTACTAGGTTCTCTAGATATTTTGGAGGACGACCATACTGCTCATCTAAATGAACACTCAATCGAGGTACAATTGCCGTTCCTACAATATTTATTCGGTGAAGTGAAGTTCCTCCCTATTTCATTGATGATACAGGATAGGGAGGTTTCAATATTATTAGGTGAAGCTATATCAAAGATTATTAAGGATAGAAGGGTCGTTGTTATAGCTTCTACGGACTTTACTCACTATGAGAGTTATGAACGTGCATATAAGAATGATTCTCTTATAATTGATAGAATCATTAATCTGGATCTTGATGGTTTCTTCAAAACATACTATTCCAGAAGGATTTCTATGTGTGGTCCAGGTCCTACTGGTACGTTGATCACTATTGCTAAACTTTTAGATGCTAAGCAAGTATTAAAATTAAAGTACGCTACTTCTGGTGATACGTCTGGAGACATGTCCTTCGTTGTAGGTTACTCGTCAATAGCCTTCTTAAGGTGAATATATGGTATTAGCATCGGCTCCAGCTAAAGTAATATTTTTTGGAGAACATTTTGTTGTTGAAGATAAACTTGCTATAGCTGCTGCTATAAATTTAAGAGCAAAAGTTTTCGCTGACTTTAATGATTCAAAATATATTTCAATATCGTCTGATGCCAGTCTTTTAAACACCATCAAAGTCCCAATAAACATGATAACTGGTGGTGAATTTCGTGGATATGGTCCTCTTGTTGCACCATTGCTCATAATTTTACATGAGTTTTCATTAAAGTACCATCCTTTAGATCGTGGTGTAGACATTGATATTAAAAGTGAAATCCCTATTGGTGCTGGTTTAGGGTCTTCAGCTGCTGTTTTCATAGCATTTTCAGCAGCTATATTAAAACTTTTCAATGTAAAATTTAAGTTGAATGATGTTATCGAACTTGCATCTAAGGGTGAAAGTCTCGCTCATGGAAAACCTAGTGGCATAGATACCACGATCTCAGCGTTTGGGGGTATACTCCTGTACAGGCGTTCTCAAGGGTTTAATAGACTAAACGTGAAATTTAGTGAACCAGTTATATTGGGAATTACTTCTGAGTATAGGTCCACGGCTGATATGGTCAATAGAGTATTAAAGTTGAAGTACAAGTATCCATTCATTTTCGATTTAATATATGAAGCAAATGATAGAATAGTTGAAGAAGCTGTTAAAGCATTATATTCTGGTGACATTAATAGATTAGGTGAACTCTTAAATATCTCTCATGGATTACTATCATCTCTTGGGATATCAACTTTAAACTTGGAACGGTTAATTTATGCGGCAAGGAACGCTGGTGCGTATGGTGCTAAGATAACTGGTGCTGGTGGAGGCGGATCAATAATTGCTATTTCAAGTGAGTCTACTGCATCATTAGTCTCAAAAGCCATTAATGATAATGGTGGGAAAGCTATAATTTCATATATCTCAGATTATGGAGTGAACATAGATGAGTGTAATCGTTAATGATAAAAAATTGATAGTAATTAAACTTGGAGGGAGTGTAGTAACACAAAAAAGTGAATATGAAGTTGCAAATGTTAGTGTTATACGAAGGATAGCAAGTGAACTTGCCGAGATAATGAATACATTTTCTTTCATAATAGTACATGGTGGAGGGTCCTTTGGACACCCCCATGCATACAAACATAAGCTTAATGAAGGATTTAGGGATATTAGTCAACTGCCCGGCGTTCTTGAAACTCATCATGCAATGTTGCGTTTAAATGAAATAATAGTTAACGAATTTTTAAATGCAGGTTTCATTCCATTCCCATTTCAACCTTCATCTATGATAACAACGAAGAAGGGCGAAATATTCAAATCAAATACTTATTCAATAGGAAAGGCCATTAAACTTGGCTTCACCCCCATCCTCTATGGTGATGTAGTATTTGATGATGAATATGGCTTCTATATATTGTCAGGTGACAAAATATGCTCGTATCTAGCTATAGAGTTTAATGCTGCTAAAGTTGTATTCTCTTGTGATGTTGATGGGATATACACATCTGACCCTAAATGTGATCCAAACTCTAAATTAATTGAGACATTAACTCTAGATGATCTCTCAGAATTAATTAGAAATTGGGATTCTCGTAGCGCGTCTCGAATTGATGTTACTGGGGGTATGAAAAACAAATTACTGGAAGCTGAAAAAATATGTTCTTCGGGCATCGAAGTTTGTATTGTAAATGCACTAGTACCTGGGAGGATAGTTCAAGCAATAGTTAATACTAATTTTTATGGGAGCAGAATTGTTCCTAGTTTAAAATGAAATATTGAAAGCGTTACCTATTTAACCTTACCTCATATCTACTTTAGTGAGGATTGTGATGATTGAGAGAAGAAAGATCGACCATATTGAAATATGTTATTCATATGATGTTGAATTCAAAAATGTAAAAACGCTATTTGAAGACGTCACTCTTGTTCATGATCCATCACCACAAATTAATCTAGATGATATCGATTTGACTGTGAATTTTTTAGGACATAAATTAAGTGCTCCTATAATAATCTCCGCTATGACTGGAGGGAGCAATAAATCTCATAAGATTAATTCAATAATAGCCTCTGTAGTTGAAAAATTGGGTATCGGTATGGGTGTGGGAAGCCAAAGAATAGCTATTGAAAAACCTGATTTATCCTACACATTTTCCGTGGTTCGTGAACTGGCTCCAAGTGCTTTTATAATTGGAAATCTGGGCTCAGCTCAGCTGTGTTTAGGCTATGGTTTGGATGAGGCTAGGAAGGTTGTTGATATGATAAATGCCAATGCTCTTGCAATACATTTTAATCCTCTTCAAGAGGCTGTTCAACATGAGGGGGAACCATTTTATTCCAATGTATTGGAAAAAGTTAAATCTCTATCACTATTCTTAGGTGTACCATTGATAGCTAAGGAAACGGGGTCTGGTTTTTCGATGGAGGCTGCTTTAAAAATTTGTAATGCTGGATTCTCAGCTATAGATGTAGCGGGGGCTGGTGGGACTAGTTGGGCTGCCGTTGAATATTATAGGTCCACGAATATGGGTGATGAAAATAGTGCACATTTAGCGTATGCTTTTTGGGATTGGGGGATACCCACAGCTGCAAGTTTATGTGAGGTTAAATCTGTAACCAATATACCCATAATTGCAAGTGGTGGTATAAGGTCTGGGATTGATGCAGCTAAAGCTTTGGCTTTGGGTGCAAATTGCGTTGGATTAGCATTACCCATAATTAAATTGGTTGTGGAGAGGGGGTTTGATGGAGTATATAATTTCATTAAAACTTTCATTAATGAACTTAAGATTGCAATGTTCCTTGTTAACGCTAGAAGTGTTGAGGATTTAAGGAAATCCCCTATTGTAATTACTGGTAAGTTACGTGAGTGGTTACATTCAAGGGGAATACTTTCTGAAATCTATGTTAGGAGGCGTGGAAATCTTTAATTATTCAAACTTTCACTTTTTAAGTGATTTATTATGGGTCTGCAAGATAGTATTGCCAATTTCCAAAGATTATTTGCTATAAGTCTCGAGAGATTTTTCCCAGATAATTTAGAGCCGAAAAATCTTTATTCTGCATCTAAACATTTATTGAAATCTGGCGGTAAACGACTTAGGCCATTTTTAGTTTATCAGTCCTGCAAGCTCGTTGGAGGTGATATTGAAGCAGTTATGCCCGCTGCCGTTTCGGTTGAGCTCATACATAACTTCACATTGATACATGATGATATAATGGATGAGGATGAGTTTAGGCGTGGTGTACCAACAGTTCATGTGTTATGGGGGGTTCCAATGGCTATCTTAGCTGGAGATGTTTTATTCTCAAAAGCCTTTGAAATCTTCTTCCATTGCTTTTCATTCAAACATATAGATCGTGAGAGGATAGTGGAGTCCATGCGTAGACTCGCCAATACGGTAACAGTCATTGCTGAAGGACAGGCTTTAGATATGAGTTTGGAAGGGAAAATATTTGACATGTCTATTACTGAGCTAGATTATCTAAATATGATTTACAAGAAGACTGCAATACTTATTAAAACTGCTTGTGAGATTGGAGCTTTGCTGGGTATGGGTAGCCTTGAATCTGTGAATGTTCTGTCTAAATATGGTGAAAATATAGGACTTGCTTTTCAAATGCGGGATGACATCTTAGGTGTAATCGGTGATGAGAAAGTTTTGGGTAAGCCTGTTGGTAGTGATATTAGGGAGGGTAAATGCACTTTAGTTCTTTTACATGCAGCTAGGAATTGTGATGATAATCAAAGGAAAAAATTGCAGAAGTGCTATGGTAAAAGAGATTTGAGCAATGTTGAGCTAAATGAAATAATAGATGTTTTAAAGGAAACAGGGTCTTTAGAGTATGTTTCTTCACTCGCGGAGAAATACGTTTTATCAGCTAAAGAGGTTCTGAAAAGTTTCTTTGAGGGGGAGGATAGAGATATATTAATGGAGTTGGCTGATTACATACTGGCTAGAGGTTATTAAAAGTTGGACAAGCTTGTTCTCCCTAGAATTTTTATTGGAATCGGAGAAAGTGATTATAATCTTGATGTAGACAGAAGCCTTTTGATATTAGAAGAGGACAAAGTGTATATAAAAAAACCTTTTAAGCAACTTTATTTATCCTCGAAATCAATAGGTAACGTTTATGTTGAGGAGATTTACGACGATGCTTACAAATATTTTCTAGATATTGAACAAAGTGCAATATGTAGAAACGTATGCACAGTCATTGGTGTGAAAGCTTTATTCTTGAATGCTGGTGATCCTGTTGTATTAAGAGAGTTTATTGGGAAAAACATCGTACCAATGGTTTCTGTTGGGGAAAAAGTTGAAAAATCCACACGTTTAGTTGCAATTTTTACTGGTAAGCGGGAAGTTCGTTACGGTCTTTCCCAGACGGATGGTGTTGTTTTCTATTTTACACAAATAGAATATAAACCTCAAAAATATCTATTCGTAATATCTCAAAATGTGGTGGTGAGGGAAGTTGTCGGATGTGAATGAAGTTATCGAGTCTGTGATTTTTAAATATGCTCTTTTAAATGCCTATAAGCATGGTGGAAAAGCGCAAGTCAATGCTGTATTGGCAAAGATATTTAGTGAACTACCACAATACAGATCGTTTGCCAAAACTTTATTGCCTCATGTTGAAAGGGTGGTAAACGAAGTCAATAATATGACAATTGAACTTCAAAGGAAACTTTTGGAAGAACGATGGCCAGAATCAATTAAAGAAAGCAAAGTTGTTGAAGAGAAGAAGCTTCCGCCCTTGCCAAATACTGATAAGGTAGCTGTTGTCAAAACAAGATTTGCACCAAATCCAGATGCACCATTACATCTTGGAAGCGCAAGGCCCATAATACTCTCTTATGAGTATGCAAAAATGTATAATGGTAAATTTGTATTGAGATTTGAGGACACAGACCCGAAGACAAAACGTCCGGTATTAGAATTCTACGATATGATTAAAGATGATATGATTTGGTTAGGTGCTAAATGGGATGAATTATACATTCAGTCCGATAGGATAGATATATACTATGATTTTGCACGTAAACTGATAGAGATGGGCTATGCGTATGTTTGCAAATGCTCTGCTGAAGATTTTAGAAAATATAAGGCCAGCTCAAAAGAGTGCCCTTGTAGATCTACAAGTGTCGAGGAAAACCTTGAGTTATGGGAAAAAATGATCAACCATTCATTTCGGGAAGGTGATGCTGTAGTTAGGATAAAAACTACAATGTCACATCCAAATCCTTCTATTAGAGACTGGGTTGCATTTAGGATAATTGATGTTAAGCGATGGCCTCATCCGAGGACTGGTGACAAATATTGTGTATGGCCCACATACAATTTTGCTTGTGCAATAGATGATCATCTTATGGGCATTACACATATTCTTAGAGGCAAAGAGCATGAGGTAAATACCATAAAGCAAAGATACATCTTCAACTATTTTGGGTGGACGTATCCTGAAGCAATACATTTCGGAAGAATGAAGCTAAGTGGATGGGTTTTAAGTAAATCTAAAATTGCTGAAGGGATTAAGCGTGGAATATATAGATCTTGGGATGATCCAAGACTTGGAACTATTGCTGCGCTCCGAAGACGTGGGTTCAAACCAGAAGCTATAAGGGAAATTATATTGAGTGTCGGTGTTAAATCTACGCCTGCATCAATATCACTAGAAAATTTATACTCAATAAATAGACGGATTGTAGAACCAGAAGCTAATAGATTCTTTTTCATAGCGTCACCACAATTCAAATTAAACGTTCATGGAGTTCCATCTAAAATTCAAGCAAAAATACCATTACATCCAACTTATATTGAACGTGGTTACAAAGTGTTATCATTGACTCCCGTAAATGGTGTGATAACCGTTTATATTTCAGACTCTGATGCGCGTTCAATGAAGATTGATGAAACATATAGGTTAATGGGTCTTCTCAATTTTAGAGTGACCAATATAGATTATAATTCTAGCATAGTGGACAGTATGTTCCTAGGAGTTGAAGTTTTTAAATGTAAAGGTGAGCAAAAAATAATACATTGGCTGCCTTTGGAAGGGAATGCGAATGCAATAATAGTAATGCCTGATGCAAAAGAGATTCGGGGATTGTGTGATTATCAATGCTTAAACCTTAAGATTGGTGAAGTAATACAATTTATGAGGTTTGGATTCGTGAAAGTTGATAGTATAAATAGAGATCATGCAGAATTAGTTTTCTACTATACTCATCCATAATTTTACAGTGAAAAGATTTAAAAATGAGTTCCTTTACTCTATTTTAGATGATTCAATGAAACGGGTGTGAGATGATGTCAAAAGCAAAATCAAAACCATTTTACGTGAGATTTGAAGTTCCATCAGAACTTGCAGAAAAGGGATATGAAGCTCTTAAGATAGCTAGGGATACTGGGAAAATAAAGAAGGGAACTAATGAGACGACTAAAGCTGTTGAAAGGGGGTTGGCTAAACTGGTTTTAATAGCTGAAGATGTTGATCCTCCGGAAGTTGTTGCACACCTACCATTACTTTGTGAAGAACGTAAAATACCATACTTGTATGTTCCAAGTAAAGCTAAACTCGGTCAGTCTGCTGGGATAGATATAGCAGCCGCATCGGCATGTATAATAGATGCTGGTGGAGCAGCTAAATTGGTTGAGGAGATAATAGCTGAAGTTAATAAAATAAAGGTTGGAACTGCTGTAGAAAAGAAAGATGTCGGAAAGAAAAGTTAAAATGTCCCTTATTTAACTCTCTTTCCTAAGGGTGTTTATTTTGAGCAGCTCTTCAACAGAAGCAACACCCGCAGAGGTCATACAAATTATTGGTAGAACTGGGGTTACTGGTGAAGTTATTCAAGTCAGGGTAAGAGTTTTAGAAGGCAAAGATAAGGGAAGAGTGATTACTAGGAATGTTAAGGGACCTGTGAGGTTGGGAGACATACTAATGTTACGTGAAACGGAAAGGGAAGCGCGTAAACTTACACCACGTTAGGTTGTGATATAGATGAGTTCTACCAGACGTTGTAGCTTTTGTGGTAAGAACGTTCCTAGAGGGGAAGGTATTTTATACGTTAGAACAGACGGGTCAGTATTATTCTTTTGTTCAAGTAAATGTAGAAAGAACATGTTATATCTATCTAGAAGTCCTGCTAAAGTTAAATGGGTCACAAAATCGAATAGCAGGTGAGTTTATTGCGAAACAGGGTAATTATTAATTCAAACATACCTTCATGGGAGGGTAAGCCTTGAGTGAAAGGACTTTAGTTTTAATAAAACCAGATGGTGTACATAGAGGATTGATTGGGGAAATCATAAGTAGAATTGAACGTAGAGGTCTAAAAATTATTGGTATTAAGATGATAAGATTGTCTAGAGAAAAGGCTGAAGAACTCTATTATATGCATCGCAATAAGCCTTTCTTTGAAGATCTCATATCGCATGTAACTTCTGGACCTGTTGTTGCAATAGTAGTTGAAGGAAGTAATGCGATAATTAAGGTTAGGAATATGGTTGGAGCAACCTCGCCACAAAATGCTTTACCTGGAACCATTAGGGGGGATTATGGTTTAGACGTCACGCGTAATGTTGTACATGCATCAGATAATACTGAGAATAGTGAAAGAGAGATAAACTTGTTTTTCGAAGATCATGAACTGGTCTCTTATATGTGAGCAAAGATTATCGGAAATATTTACATCAAGAAAGATTTTTAACCTTATTTTTGTTATTTCTTTCTTTTGGTTAAGGTGTACTCATCTTGTATAGTCCTAGAATTAGACAGCCGATAGTTTGTGTACTTGGTCACGTCGATACTGGTAAGACTTCGTTGCTAGATAAGATTAGGGGTACTGCGGTAGCTTTAAGAGAGCCTGGAACTATGACTCAACATATTGGGGCAAGCTTCATACCACAATCTTCACTAAAGAAAATTTGTGGAGAACTTCTAAGTGCAATGCGTATTGAATTAGATTTTCCTGGTTTACTTTTCATAGATACTCCTGGTCATGAAATATTTGTAAATTTGAGGCGTAGAGGGGGGTCTATTGCCGATATTGCGGTACTTGTTGTTGATATTACAAAAGGGTTTCAAAATCAAACTTACGAAGCTATCGAAATTTTAAAGTCTAGGAAAACCTCCTTTGTAGTGGCTGCAAACAAAGTTGATAAAATACCGGGGTGGAAATCTTTCCCAGATTCACCAATACTTTCTAGTATTAAGAAGCAGAATGCTTCGGTTATTAAAGTATTAGAGGACCTTCAACAAAAAATTATTTATGAGCTTTATAGACTTGGCTTTAATGCAGATAGATTTGATAAAATTAGGGATTTCTCAAAAACAATTCCTGTAGTTCCCACAAGTGCTAAAACTGGTGAAGGAATACCTGAACTTTTGATGATTCTTGTAGGCTTGTCTCAGCGTTTCATGCGGGAACGTCTTAGATTTGTTCAAGGTCCCGCCAAGGGAGTCGTTCTTGAAGTTCGTGAGGAGCGTGGTTTAGGTTTAAGTCTTGATACCATAATCTATGATGGTATAATTAAACGTGGGGACATTATCGTCGTTGGCGGTTTAGAGAAACCTTTAGTTAGTAGGGTTAGAGCATTGCTATTGCCTAAACCACTAGATGAAATGCGCTCCCCAGAGGATAAGTTTATTGATGTAGACGAGGTTTCTGCTGCTGCTGGTGTAAAGATAGTAGCACCAGATGTAGAGGGGGCTGTTGCTGGTGCACCATTACTCGTCGTCGAAGATCCATCAAACCTAGATAAAATAGTATCCCTTGTAAAAGAAGAAGTTTCTTCAATAAAGTTTTATAGAGACGTTACTGGAGTGGTATTAAAAGCTGATACCCTCGGCTCTTTAGAAGCTTTAACAAGCTACTTAGAAAACCTTAAAATTCCTGTTAAAATTGCCGACATAGGACCCGTTTCCAAGCGAGACGTAGTTGAAGCCTACATTGTAAGTCAATCTGATCCGTATAGGGGAGTCATATTGGCATTTAATGTGAAGATTTTACCTGAAGCTGAATTGGAGGCTGAAAGATTGAAAGTTAGAATTTTTCATAATGTCATAATATATAGGCTGGTAGAAGATTATGTTAATTGGTTTACACAAATGGTTTCTATGGAAAGGGAGAGGAAATTTGAGTCCCTCGTTTTTCCAGGTAAAATTAGAATAATTCCTGGTTGTGTTTTTAGGAGGAGTGAACCCATAATAGTTGGAGTAGATGTTATTGCTGGTAAAATCATGCCCGGTTATGTATTAATTAAGGATGACGGTAAAATTGTTGGTGAAATTCTTCAAATACAAGATAAAGGTAAAGTCTTGAAAGAAGCTACTAAAGGTATGCAAGTTGCCATATCTATAAAGAGTAATATGATGGTGGGAAGACATATAAATGAGAATGATGTTCTTTATGTAAATGTCCCCTCAGAACATGTTGGGGTGTTCCTCAAAGAGTTTACTGATAAACTTACGGAGGAGGATATAAATTTGTTAAAGGAAATATCAAAAATTAAAAGGGGGTGAGGAGTAGTCATGGTAAAGTTTAAGGTGGTCGTGAGCGACCCAAAGAAGGGTATTGCAAAATCATTTGAGGTTGATGAACCCTTCTCTCTCTCCCTAATTGGTATGAAGATCGGAGATATCATTGATGGCTCCATAATAAATCTCCCTGATGTGAAATTGAAAATTACTGGTGGAAGTGATTTTGCAGGTTTCCCCATGATACCCTACCTACCTGGAGGCAAAAAATACAGAATTCTAATGTCCCACCCCCCTGGATTTATACCTAAAGAAGATGGTCAAAGAAAACGTAAAACAGTTAGAGGTAATACTATTACAGCAGACATTGTTCAAATAAATACTGTGATAGTTGAAGGTGATTTACCTGCAGACAAATAACTCGTATACGGAACACCCGGAATACAAACAGCCTGAATGTAACATTGGAACTACTGGTCATGTGGATCATGGTAAGACAACCCTTGTTCAGGCGTTAACTGGAATTTGGACTGCAAGACATAGTGAGGAATTAAAGAGAGGATTAACTCTTAAGTTGGGTTATGCAGATGCAACTATAAGGAAATGTTCAAAATGTCCTCCTCCACAATGTTACACTACAAAGTCTAAATGTCCAATATGCGGTTCAGATACTATGATCTTAAGGAGAGTTTCATTTGTAGACTGCCCAGGACATGAAATGCTTATGGCAACTATGCTTGCTGGTGCCACTTTAATGGATGGAGCTTTAATGGTTATTGACGCCACACAACCATGCCCGCAACCTCAAACACGTGAACATCTAATAGCACTTGAAATAATTGGGGTAAGAAACATAATCATAGTTCAGAATAAAGTTGAAATAGCTACCCGTGAAGATTTACTTAAGAATTATAATGAAATTTTAAGATTTGTTAAGGGAACAATAGCTGAAGGAGCTCCAATAATACCCGTATCCGCCCTACATGGAATTAACATAGACGTATTAATCGAAGCAATTGAGGAGTATATTCCCACTCCCGCCCGAGATGAATCAAAACCTGCGAGAATGTTTGTTGCTAGATCTTTTGATGTAAACAAACCTGGAACAGATTTTGATAAGTTATCTGGCGGAGTTATTGGGGGGTCAATAATTCAAGGGAAATTGTCCATTGGTGATGAAATCGAAATAAGTCCTGGATTGATAATTGAGCATGATGGTAAAATCGAGAATAGACCTTTATATACACGTATAGTTAGTCTAAAAAGTGGTGAGACACCTGTTAAGGTCGCTAGGCCTGGAGGTCTTGTTGGCATTGGCACTACCCTAGATCCCTCATTAACAAAGGCGGATGCTCTTGTTGGAAACGTTCTAGGCCCGCCAGGAACTCTTCCACCAGTATGGTATGAATTCTCATTTGAACCTCACCTATTAGAATGGGTCGTTGGATTGAAAGAGCCTCAAAAAGTTGAACCATTAAAACTTAAAGAACATTTAATGATAAACTCTGGTACCGCCACAACTCTTGGTACAGTTACTTCCATTTCCAGAGGATATGTATATGTTTCGTTGAGAAGACCAATATGCGCTGAAGTCAATTCTAGGATTGCTATAAGCCGAAGGATAGGTGGGAGATGGAGACTAATAGGGTATGGATTTATTAAAGGCTAGGTGAATCCTATTGGGTGAAACGGGACTTCTTGTAGTACTGGATACGAGTATTTTGATGCTGGCTGTTGAGCATGGGATAGACCTGTTCGGAGAAATAAGTAGACTTGTTCCAATGCTACATAAATGTGTTGTTCTCACTTCCGTATACAACGAATTGAACAATATGAGTAAATCAAAATCTAATAAGGAAAAATTGTTGGCAAGAGCTGCATTAAAAATGGTGAGCAAGTGTGAAATAGTGAATTTTAAGGAGAATGAAGGTGCCGATGATTCTATTTTAGAATTTGCGAAAAACAATTTCAGAAAAGTTATAGTGGCAACCAATGATGCTGAGTTAAGACGTAAATTGAGAATGTTAAGCATTCCTGTAATATACATAAGAGAGTCTAATTACTTAGAAATGGATGGTGAAGTCTCTTGGTAATGAAAGAAATTATTATTTTTAAATATTTTTTAAATTTAATTATGTTCATTGTAGGGTGATCGTATTATGTATTACGTTGTCAAGGTGAAGGATGTTATTAGAATTCCCCCACAATATTTTAATGAACCTTTAGAGAAGGTTGCGTTAGAGCTATTACGTAATAAATATGAAGGATTAGTAGATGCAGAATTAGGAATCATAATTGCAATATTGAATGTAGATATCTCTCCCATTGGCCGAATAATTCATGGTGATGGAGCAAGCTATCATGATGTTACATTTGATGCTCTAGTATTTCTACCAGTTATTCAGGAAGTTGTTGAAGGTGAAGTTGTTGAAGTTACTGATTTCGGTATATTTATTAGGTTAGGACCTGTAGATGGTTTGGTGCATGTTTCACAGGTTATGGATGATTACATAGTTTATGATAAGAGAAGGGGGGCTTTACAAGGTAAAGAAACTAATAGAGTTGTGAAGAAAGGGGATATTGTCAGAGCGAGAATAGTTACCGTAAGTTTGTCGCCTAAGAGTGTGAAAATTGGTTTAACTATGAGACAACCATTTCTTGGAGTTTTATCGTGGATTGAAGAAGATATTAAAAAATTGAATGAGGGGAGGAAGAAATAAATTGCCAAGGAAAGGGTTGCCATTTAAAGCTTGTAGAAATTGTCATTATCTTGTTAATGAAGATACTGTTAAATGTCCAATTTGTAATTCTAAAGATTTTTCCGATGAATGGAGGGGGATGGTAATAATTTTGGACGCCAGCAGCGAAACAGCAAAACTTTTGAATAAGAAAGAGCCTGGTCGTTATGCTATCGAAGTTCATTGATTCACCTATTTCAGTAAATAAACTCATTTTGGATAGAACCTATGAAGATAAGTTTAAACAGCCCTATGGCATTCTCATCGAAGGGAGATTAGAAGATATACTCCAAGGGTTAACTAATGTTATAAGTGAATTTAAGCCCAGGTTAAAGATTACTGTGGGGGATTACGTTACCAAATTCTTCATAATACATGGAATTCCTATAGATGTTGCAATAATTGATTTTAATGTTGAGCGGAAAAGTTTTCAGTATGATCCAAAGCCATACTTCAAGAAGATTTTTAAAGTAGTTAATCCTCCTGGAACTATATTTGCAAGTTCTTGGTTGACAATTCAATACGCTATTTCAATCGAAGAACCTTCACTTATAATCGTGGATGGAGAGGAAGATCTACTTGCACTACCTTGTGTCCTCTGTGCACCATTGAATTCAGCAGTATTCTTTGGAATACCCCATCGTGGACTCATGTTTGTTCCAGTCAATTTTGAAGCTAAAAATTATGCGTTTAAGTTGCTAAAATTCTTTATTCCAGAATGAGAAGACAACAAATTTAATTTACTTGAAATTATGTTATTTATTCTTGAAATAGTGTGGTGCATTCAGGGATGGAGATCGAGATCGTTAATAAAAGGGAAAATAAACTCCTAAATAGAATAGAGCTAGATATTGTAATTAAACATGTGGGTCTTGGTACACCAAGCAGAATGAGTATTAGAGAAGCTATTGCCTCAAAATTTAATGTTTCATTGGATAACGTGTATGTTATAAAGCTTCTCTCAGAATATGGTATTTCGATGAGTAGAGGGCATATACACATATACAACTCGAAAGATGATGCACTAAAAATAGAGCCTGAATATATAATTAAAAGAAATACTGGTTCAACTCAGCAAAATGGATAGATATACATGATCTAGTTAATGGTGGACTAATAAAATGCTTATTCTAGGAATAGAATGCACTGCTCATACTTTCGGCTGTGGGATCGCTAATTCTAAGGGTGAAATACTCGCAAATGTGAACTCTGAGTACATCCCTACAAGTGGCGGTATACATCCAAGGGAAGCTGCTCGTCATCACGCATCTGTAGCTGCATCAGTAATATGTGATGCTCTTAAAGCTGCGGGGAAAAATATTGAGGAAATAGATGGGTTTGCTGTGTCTTTAGGTCCTGGCCTTGGACCATGTCTAAGGGTTGGAGCAACAGCTGCAAGAGCTTTATCCTTGTACTATAATAAGCCTCTGATACCAGTAAATCACTGTGTGGCACATATAGAGATTGCAAGGTTGATGTGTAAAATAGATGATCCCCTTGTTGTTTACATATCTGGTGGCAACACTATAATTTCAGCTTTCTCAGATGGTAAGTATAGAGTTTTTGGTGAAACCCTCGACATTGCGTTGGGCAATTGTTTAGATACATTTGCAAGATATGTAGGTTTACCTCATCCTGGAGGTCCTCATATAGAAAAATTAGCTTTGAAAGGGTCAAACTACATTAATTTACCATATGTTGTTAAGGGACAAGACATGTCTTTTTCTGGATTGCTTACAATGGCAATTAGAAAGTTTAAAGATGGTGCTATGCTTGAGGATATATGCTTTAGTTTGCAAGAAACAGCTTTTTCTATGGTATGTGAAGTCACTGAGCGTGCATTAGTTCATACAGGTAAAGATGCGATTCTTCTAACTGGGGGTGTGGCAGCCAATAGGAGATTGAGAGTTATGATGGAATCCATAGCTAAAGATCATGGAGTAGTTTTTAAGGCTGTTCCAGTAGAGTATGCGAGGGATAATGGTGCCATGATAGCATGGACTGGGGTATTATCACTTTTACACAATGTCACAATACCTGTAGATGAAAGTTTTATTCGTCCAAGGTGGAGACTTGACGCAGTTGATATTCCTTGGAGGATGAACAAGCATGAAGTTAATAAAGAAGGGTGCTGAAGCGGAGCTATACTTAATTAATTGGTTTGGTTATAAAGCTATTAAGAAAGTGCGTGTTTCTAAAAATTACAGGATACAATCGCTAGACAACTTTTTACGGAATTATAGAACTTTGAATGAAGCTAAAATGTTAATAAATGTTAAGAGGATTAACATACCTGTTCCCACGGTTTTTGATGTTATTTTAGAGGAATTTTCAATAGTTATGGAGTTTATTGATGGGAAGTTATTAAAAGATTTAATTCCACAATTGGATGATGAGATGTTAGATGAAATTTTTACAAATCTTGGTTGTATTGTGGGTAGACTTCATGAAAACGGATTTTTCCACGGAGATTTAACCACATCAAATGTTATTCTTGTTGATAAAAACATATTTTTAATAGATTTTGGTTTAGGTGGAGTCTCTCAGGAGATAGAGGCATTTGGCGTTGATGTTCATTTAATGTTGAGAGCTCTGGAGAGTACTCATCATGAAATATCTCAAAAATGTTTTGAATACTTTAAGAATGGGTACAGCAGTACGTTTAGTAAAAGCAAAGAGGTATTTAGCAAGGTTTTAGAAATAAGGAGGAGAGGTCGATATGTTGTCGAAAGAAGAGTTAAAGCAACCATCAATTCTTTTTGTATCTAAAAATAAAAATAAATTCATAGAAGCATCTTATATCCTCAGTTCCTTTAATATAAAATTAGAGTGGGCTCCATATTCTAAATTGGAAATACAGTCTTCCTCATTAACTGACATTGCTTCATTTGCAGCTAAAAATGCATTTGAAAGTATCAAAAAGCCATTAATCGTTGAGGATGATGGATTGTTCATAAAAGTTTTAAAGGGGTTCCCAGGTCCATTCTCCTCCTACGTATATAGCACTATTGGTCTTAATGGGATACTTAAGTTAATGGAAGGTGTTGACGATAGAGAATGCTTCTTCGAGTCTGCCGTGGCTTTTTGTGATCAAAATATAAACAAGGTTTTTGTGGGTAGAGTTTATGGTGAGATTTCTAGGGTTATAAAAGGATCCTATGGTTTTGGTTTTGACCCAATATTCATACCTAAGGGTGAAAACCTAACATTTGCAGAAATGCCATTAAACTATAAATGTTCCATAAGTCATAGAGCTGTGGCTCTAAGGGATTTTGCAAAATGGTTTCTAAAAAATTTTAAATATTATTTATAACATCTCCTTACGTGTTGGGGGTTTAAGTTGAAGAGAAGTAAGGAGAAGGGTAAATCTCATTCAACAAGGCCTGCTGGAATGGAAGCTCCTAAGTGGGTTAACTATAAACCTGAGGACGTTGAAAATTTAGTGATAAACTTAGCTAGGAGAGGTTTTTCGCCATCCATGATCGGTATAGTTTTACGTGACCAATATGGCATCCCTCTAGTTAAAACAGTATGTGGTAAAACGATTACTGAGATACTGCGTGAAAATAATTTGTCACCAAGTATCCCTGAAGATTTAAACAATTTAATTAAGAGGGCTGAAAGGGTCAAGAGGCATCTTGAAGAACATCCAAAAGATAAGTCTAGCAGGCGTGGTCTTCAGCTTATTGAATCGAAGATATGGCGGCTTATGAAATACTATAAAGCTAAAGGTGTACTACCAAAAGATTGGAAATATGAGTTTAGTGGTTTTAAAACAGTAAAACTTAGATAACACATGAGAAATTTAATTAATTTGATTATAAAATGCTATTTGATGATATAGTTCCACGTGAGTTCATTGAAACTATAAATAATATTGCAAACCACATTGTCGAGTGGGCTAAGGATAACATTTTGTTCAATATATACACACACTTAGATGCTGATGGTTTAGCTGCTGGTGGAATATTTGCATCTATACTTAAAGATCTTGGAGCTCCATTTAAGGTTAGAATTCTCAATCAATTAACTGACGATGTTATATACAAAATGAGTTTTCATGAAAATTGTATTGTAGTGCTTCTAGATTTTGGAAGTGGTCAAAGAGATTTATTAGAAAAATCGCTCAAGGTTCCTTGTATAATAATTGATCATCATCAGCCTAAAATTTCATTTCAAAACCATGATACTAGTATAATTGAAGTAAATCCTCACCATTTTGGTATAGATGGATCTACACAAATAAGTTCTTCAGGTCTATCATATCTAGTGGCTAGAATGATAAATGAAAAGAATGTAATTCACTCAGCAACAGCCATTGTGGGTGCTCTTGGCGATAGACAAGATTGTGGTGACAAAGCTAGTTTGATTGGTTTGAACAAAATTTTTGTTGAAGAAGCAATTAATAATAAACTTTTAAATGTAAAGATTGGTTTAAAACTTTTTGGATTTGAATCAAGACCTATAGTTAAGAGTTTAGAATATACTATAGACCCTTTTATTCCAGGTTTAAGTGGAGATTTTGATGCTTGCATAAGCTTCTTGAAAAGTATTGGTATTCCTCCTATTGATGAAAATGGTAATTTCAGAAGAGTGTCTGATTTGTCCAGCAATGAATTACGCAAATTGATCATTGAGATAGTTAAGTACATGTTAAATCATGGTATTACTAGTGATGTTGCTGAGGGGATGATCGGGACGAATTATATCTTAATTAAGGAAGCTCCAGATTCATGTTTAAGGGATGCTAGGGAATTTTCATCTGTTTTAAATGCTTGTGGAAGAATGGGGTTTCCAAGTTATGGCATTGCCTTATGTATGGGGATTAGAGGAGTAATTGTACAGAAAGCTTTTGAAATTACAAATAAGTATCGTAAGGAGATTTCGAGAATGTTAAGCTGGTTTCAAGATAATAGGGATAAACTTAGGAATCTCCGGTACATACAGTACATACATCTTGAAAATAATGTTGATGAAAGATTATTGAGTACATTTGCCTCTATTATTTCCTCATCAAAAACAATGTCTATGGATAAGCCTCTCGTATGTTTTGCTTTTACTAAGAATGGTAAAATCAAGGTTTCTTGTAGAGCTGACAGGAATTTAATTAAAAGAGGGATTAATCTTGGCTTAGCTTCAAAAATCGCAGCGGAAAGTGTTGGAGGTATTGGTGGAGGACATGATGTAGCTTCTGGAGCTGAAATTCCATTGAATTCTGAAGAAGCATTTCTTAAAGTTTTTGATGACATTATTGGTAAACAAGTTTCAGGTGAAACTCATGAATAAGGGGGTTTTAAGAGTCTACCTGAATGATCCTGAGCTTTTAAAATCCATACTTAATGCTTTAACTCCAGATAATAAAATTCTCCCAAAAGGTATGAGTATTTCATCCGCATTAGATGATAGATGTTTAATGTTAACTGTGATATGTGAAGATGGTATAGGCTCTCTTCTTAACACATTGGATGAACTAATTGAAAGCATCAATATGTGTATTTTAAGCATAAAAGGTTTACAACAAACATATAAGTAAGTTCTGCTATTGATGTAACGAATTAATGAGGGTGAGTTCTTTGGCGTCGAAAGTTCGTGATAAATGGCGTTTGAAGAAAGCTTACAAAGTACTTGCCTCTACAGCTTTCGGATCAAGCGAAATTGGTGTGACGTTGGCTGATGATGAATCAAAACTATATAATAGAGTTATTGAAACTTCTCTAAGTGATATGATCGGAGACTTTTCCTTTCTACATATAAAATTGTATTTCCAAATAGTTGAGGTGTCTGACTCTGTATGTAAAACCATATTTAAAGGTCATGAGCTTTCACGGGATTATATTCGTAGCTTAATACGTAGGGGAACAACATTAGTGGATGGAATATTCAATGTTACAACAAAGGATGGTTATACCTTGAGAGTTACCGTTATAGCAATAACTAGGCATAGAGCAAAAACTTCTCAAGCTAAACTTATTAGGAAAATTAGTAAGGAGATATTGCTATCAAAAGCTGCGGAACTAAACTTCGATGAATTTGTCCAACAAATGGTTTTAGGGAAAATAGCATCGGACATATATAATTCTGCGAAGAAGATTTATCCCCTAAAAAAGGTTGAAATAAGTAAAAGTAAGTTGATTTCCAAACCTACTACGGAGCAAATTAAATTGACAGCCACCCAATCTTCAGTACAACAATGAACTTAACGTTAATTATTTCTGGTTTATTTTATATATCTTCTAGAAGGCATTTATGAATCTAGTGGAGTATAATGTGGTTAAAAAGGATTGGAGGGGTATTCCAATCAAATTCGCGCTCTGTTATCCAAATATGTATAGAGTTGGGATGTCATGTTTAGCAATTCACCTACTATACGAGCTTCTAAATTCCCGTAAGGATGTGTTATGTGAGAGGTTCTTTCTAGATCAAAACATGCCTTTGACATCTATTGAATCAAAACGGTACTTAAATTCATTTAACATAATTGGTTTCTCATTACAGTATGAGTTAGACTATGTAAATTTTATAAAAGTACTTTTGGAATCAGGTATACCCCCACTATCAAAAGATCGTGGTGAAAGTGACCCGATAATATGTTTAGGGGGACCTGCCATTACATCTAACCCTGGACCATTAGCTAATTTTGCAGATGTTATATTTGTAGGTGAAGTTGAAGATACTTTACATAGATTCTTGGACACAGTTATTGAATTTGAAGGTAGAGGAAGAATTGAATTGCTTGAAAATGTGTCCAAGATTCCAGGAGTGTATGTGCCATCATTTGATAATAGGGTTAAGAGAGTTTGGGTTGAAAACTTGGATGATGCTCATCACGCATTGAAGCAAATAATTCCAGTATGTCCGTCTAACAGTCCATTTTACCCAGTTTTAGGAAAATCTTTTTTGCTTGAAATCTCTCGAGGCTGTGGATTTGGTTGCAGATTCTGTCTTGAGAGTTATAATTATCTTCCCATGAGATTTAGGTCTTTCGGGAAGATACTTGCAATAGTAAATGAGGGTTTGAGGTTTACACCAACAAATAATCTGATAATAATTGGTTCGGCAGCTTTTGCTCATCCCAACCTCAAAGACATCTTAGAGTACTTGTATAAATGTGGATTCAGGTTTTCCCTCCCATCTCTACGATTAGATTTCGTTGATGAAGAGCTTCTTAAATTCTTAAAACTCGGTGGACAAAGAACACCTGTATTTGCCCCTGAAACTGTTTCTCAAAAATTACTTAAAATTATTAATAAAAGATTTGAAGAGGATCTCTTATTTGACGTAGCTAAACTTGTTAAAAACATTGGTTTCAATAACATTAAACTGTATTTTATGATTGGATTGCCTGGTGAAAGTATCGAGGATATTGAGCTGATAATATCCTCTTTGCGTAAAATCGCAGATATTGGTTTCGATTATTCGAAGAGCATACGGGTATCTTTTTCATTTTTTGTACCAAAACCAAATACACCATTTCAATGGTTTGGAATGGATTCTAAGAAATCTCTCAAAAAGAAGGTTAAATTGATTAAAGATGCTTTATATGGAGATAGACGTTTTGATATAAGATTTCCAAATTTAAGAGAGAGTATTGTGCAGGCTTTTATTTCACGCTCAGGACCCGATATCGCGCCTATCTTGCTTTTTGTTGCTAAAAATGGTGGTTCACTTTCTTCTTGGTATGCTGCTGAAAAATTCTTTAATTTTTCCCTAGAAGATATCGTTGTGAATAAATTGGATTTTAAATACAAATTTCCATGGGATAGCATTGATATTGGATATGATAGTTCGCTCTTAATGAATGAATATAGTAAATCACTATCGCTCATTAAGTGACATTATTTGTAGCAAGTCATTTTGCGAAAGAAAGCCATTAAAGTAAATATTTATTTACTTCATTTTTGATACTTTTTTCGGAGTATGAAAAATGGCTATGGATTGGGAAACTTTTAAGAAGAATTTCCCCAACTTGGCTAAGGAAATTGAGGAGAATACCTGTTCCATGAAATTGGGAATTAAAGATTCTTCTTCCAGTAAAGGCGGAAAACATAATGTGCCGAAGTTTAGAGGCTATAATCCCAATGTTATCGATTTTATTAGAAGATGTGATACCGAGTCACAGGCACTTGAAATAGTGGATTATTTGGAGAGACGTAATGAGTTATCTCATGAAGAAGCTGAGAAGATTAGGGTTTTATTAAAAGAGAAAGGAGTTCGCTTTTTTGGATCTAAAAAGGGGCCAGGTTGGTATTTTAAGGAGGATCCCCACTTTTCAAAAGATAGTTTTACTTTCTAGCTTTTGTCGCGACGATTTTTATTATATCATTCATTTTCAATGGTGCATCTTCCCCAATTTTATGTTTTGTTCTTACATCGATAGCATATAGGAAAGTGTCTCCAAGCTCTTGATGTATCATATATGCAAGTTCTCTTGCAGTAGAACTTTCTCTAATAAGTAGGGCATCGGGCAATACGTTTCCATGATGATCTGACAGCTTATTTACATCTTCCACCGGATAAACCACTATCATTTTTAAGACATCTAATATGGCTGTATTTATTATTTCTTGGATACCTGTACCTTTCCATTTCATTAAAACCCTTTCTTCAATTATTTTTAGTGCTTTCCTCTGTTCTGAGGTCAATTTACTTTCATTTATTATTTCGAATTTATCATCTCCTGGTAGATATCTGATAAACCCTTTTTCAGCAGCTTTTCTGAGAACGAGCTCTGCCTCGGCACTACATGGGATTATGATGCTACTACCCCCATATCTCTCTTTCAATTTTTTAAATCCATCTTCCGCCGTTGGAACATCTATTTTGTTTGCCGCTATCACAATTGGCTTATTTTCCCTTCTTATTTCGTAACAGAATCTCGTTATGTCTTCATCGTTCCATAATTCAAGCCTTTTACTCTTTAAATCAGTTTTTTCTAGTGTTTTCTCAATGTCTCTTTTACTTATTTGGAGACCACTCAACTTTTCCGTTAGAATTTCTTCTATACTACTTTCTCTCCTCTTTACAATTCTCTGCCAATCTGCGATTAGTATTTGTTTTATCCACATTACTATTTCCTTCTCAAGGAATTCTACATCTCTACATGGATCATGTGTTCCTGGAGGCACTATTCTGCCTTCCTCATCTGTTCCTCCCGACGCGTCTACTACATGTATTAATACCGAAGCTTTTCTTAATTCATCTAGAAACCTGTTGCCTAATCCCCTACCTTTCCAAGCGTCTGGCACTAAACCTGCGACGTCTATCATTTGTATTGGTATGAATCTATTTCCATCTATACATAGAGAGTTTTTTGGATTATCTTTCACGTTAAATTCTTTGCATACGCATTTCGTTCTTACATATGCTATTCCTACATTTGGTTCTATGGTTGTAAATGGGTATGGAGCTATTTTTACTGGTACTAGTGTTGCTGCTGCGAAAAATGTTGATTTACCTGTGTTTGGTTTCCCTACTATTCCACAAAGTATTTTTCTCCCCCCAATTTGTAGCTACACTTCAATTAATATCTTTGGAAGTTAACCTTTTATCCTGATTTATAGTAGTGTATTCTAACATATTTAAGTTAGTTGGTGGTGGTAATTGAAAAGAATTGTAATCGTTGGTTTCGGCACAGCTGGTCTTAGGGCGGCATTATCTGCTAAATCGCAAGATCCAAGTGTATCTGTAACTGTAATTTCTGAAGAACGTTATTTAACTTATTCACGTTGTGGTTTACCTTTTGTTATTGGAGGTCAAATTGATAGTTTCGAAAAATTGATGGTTGTTTCTAGAAATATGCTTCTTAGATTAGGTTTAGATCTAATGTTGGGCTTTAGAGCTGTTGATGTCATTGGTGATACTTTATACGTTGAAAAGGTCGATAGTGGAGAAATTAAACAAATAAAATTTGATTCATTAATAGTTGCAACTGGTTCACAATCTTATTTACCCCCAATCAGAAATTTAAATTTGAACAACGTATTTACTTTAAGAAGTATTGACGATTGTGTTAAAATTATCAATGCACTTGGGAAGGTTAAGCATTTCGTGATCGTAGGTGCTGGTGCTATTGGTCTGGAATGTGCTGAAGCATTTTTGAGGAGGGGTATTAAAGTTCATGTAGTTGAACTTATGCCAAAGGTTTTACCTAATATTTTGGATGATGATATGGCTTCGATTCTTCAGGAAAGTATAGTTAAACATAACGTTACTTTGAAACTGAATGGAAGAGTTAACGAGGTCCTTGGTTCTAATACTGTTGAAGGCGTTGTTGTTAATGATGAAATCATTGATTGTGACGCTGTATTGGTTTCTACTGGAGTTAGAGCTAATGTGGATTTTGCTAAAAAGATCGGCTTAGAGATCGGCTCTTATGCTATCAAAACTAATGAATTTCAAGAAACATCGAAAGCTGGTATATATTCTGCTGGAGATTGTGTTGAAACAAGACACTTAATAACATCAAAACCTTTCACACCATATCTTGGTACGGTGGCTTATAAGCAAGGGAATGTCGCTGGGGTAAATGCAGCTGGAGGTTCTATGAAATTTCATGGAACGTTAGGTTCAATGGTATTGAAAGTTTTTGATTATGAGATTGGTGCGACCGGGTTAAATGTTGAACAAGCTGAAAAGGAAGGTATTAAGGTCATTGTGGGTAAAACCAAATGGTACACTAAAGCGGAGTACTATCCTTCTCATGGTGATTTAACTGTGAAAGTCATTTTTAATGCTGATAATGGTAGATTGATTGGGGGTCAAATAATTGGGGTTAGTGATGTAGCTCAACGAGTCAATTTATTGTCAGCTTTAATTTCTATGAAAGCAATAGTCGATGACGTTGTTAACATGGAGACTTGTTATAGTCCACCCGTTGCTGACATTATTGAGCCTGTGGTCAGAGCATCCGAAATAGCTTTAAAGAAGTTTAGAAAATAAAGTCTTTATTGGGTGGAGTTATTTGAAAATATTGATTGCAGATGAGATTTCTAGTGAAGGTATAGATATTCTTAGGAAAGCTGGATTTGAACTTGATTTGAAATTTGATATAACATATGATGAGTTGAAGAAGATAATATCCAATTATGAAGGGCTGGTTGTACGTAGTAGAACTAAGGTTGATAATGATATTATAGAGGCAGGTGTTAATTTACGCTTTATAGGTCGTGCTGGTGTCGGCTTAGATAATATTGATGTGAAAGCAGCTGAAGCTAAGGGGATAGTGGTCCTAAATACCCCTGAGATAGCTGCGTCTTCAGTTTCAGAATTGGTTTTCGGAATGCTACTATCATTGATTAGAAAAATATCAGTATGCGATAGACTTATGAAGATGGGTGAATGGCCTAAAAAGCTTGCAATGGGCTTTGAATTGAAGGGTAAAACCATGGGAATAATTGGGTTCGGTAGAATTGGTAGGGAAGTTGCAAAGAAGGCTAAAGCATTTGAAATGAGAGTTATATATTATGATATTTTCAGGCCAGATTCCTCTGTTGAGAGAGAGCTGGGTGTTGAGTTTTTTGAGCTTGATGATTTATTGAAAACCTCAGATGTGGTGACCTTGCATGTACCTTTAACTCCCCAGACAAAATACTTACTAAATGAGGAGAAGTTTAAGATTATGAAGAAAGGAGCTATACTTATTAATACTTCGAGAGGTGCTGTAATCGATAATAAAGCTTTGCTGAAGTATTTGAAGAGCGGACATCTTTATGGTGCTTGTTTAGATGTCTTTGAAAATGAACCTCCAAAGGAACCTTGGGAAAAAGAATTGATATCACTTGAAAATGTTGTTGTAACTCCTCACATAGGTTCAATGACTATTGAAGCTCAAAAAATGGCATCAATCCTGCTTGCAAATAAAATAATTGAAGCTTTTGCGAAGAAAAGTTTATAAAAGGTTAAGGAGTCCTTATATTCGTAACTGATAATGGAGAAATGTTTCGTGGGATGAGCATCCATGTACAAACATATTTCGCTATTATGGAAGGAGATTAGAAGGGGGGCGTTTCCCGAACTCGTTAGGGAGAGACTTATACAATGGCGTAAAGGCCCCTCCGTTGTTAGAATCGAAAAACCTACCAGACTAGATAGAGCTAGAGCTCTTGGATACAAAGCTAAACAGGGGTTTATAGTTGTTAGAGTTAGAGTGAAACGTGGAAGTATGAGTAAAGCTAGACCTGATAGTGGAAGACGTCCAAAGAGGATGGGTGTTCATGGACATACTGTCAAGAAGAGCTTACAATGGATTGCGGAGGAGAAGGCTGCTAGGAAATACCCAAATCTGGAAGTACTTGCAAGTTACTGGGTTGGAGAAGACGGCAGATATAAGTGGTTCGAAGTTATACTTGTCGACCCTAATCATCCAAGCATAATAAACGATCCAGATATTAATTGGATTTGTAACCCAAGTCAGCGTAGAAGAGTTTTTAGAGGTTTAACTCCTGCTGGCAGGAAATCTAGAGGACTGTATGTTAAGGGTTCGAGGGCTGTAAAGAATAGGCCAAGTAGATCTTCTGCGTCTAAAAGTTGAATTGCAATAACATTATTAATATAGTTTTCATCTATCAATTTATTGCATACAACTATGACAATTAGGAATATTCCAATAACTGAAATTTCAATAAATGCTTTCTGCCATGCTACCGAAGACTTGAATAAGGTTAAAACTGCAATGATGAACCTCATACCTGAATCCATTAGATCTGGAGTAGTATTTTACGAAGACATCTTAGAGGGATATTATGGTAATATCATTGTAAATTTAAAATTACAATTTTCCGATGAGCTTGCTGTGAAGGAGATTGTTGAGTACTTCTGTAAGAACATTAATGAAAATGATAAGAAGTTACTCTATAGAACCTTTGACTATAGGTTGGATGAGTCTCGTGTTCTGCATATAAGGTTTGATAAAGGTGCTGCATATAATGGTGTATTAAGATTAAACGATGGTAGTGAAGTAATCAAAGTAACCCTGAAATTTAATGTTAAAAGGAGACTTGTAAAGAATGTGTGTATGGAAATTGGTTTAATTTCAGGTGAATGATCATGGGTAAACTTTTTGTTGATCTACATGTCCTCTCAGATATATCTACTGAATCATCATCCATACCCGAAATAATTAATATGGCTTCTATGCTTGGCTTCAATTATATAGGTTTATCCGGTTTCAATAGGCATAACATCGATATGATTGGAGATTTAAAAAAGATGTTTAATGAGTATGGCATAGATATGGTCAGTAGAGTCGACCTTTATCCTCAAAGTGTAGATGATTTAAAGAAAGACCTCAGATTTTATAGGGGCAAAGTTGAGGTGATCTCCGTTTTTTGTAATAACATTCATGTAGCTAGATTTGCTGCTAGAGATAGTCGCGTGGATATTTTAAACTTTTCATTCTTAAGTTGGAAATCCAACTTTTTCGATGTTTCGGAGGCGAAATTAGCTGCTAAAAGTAATTCTGTTCTGGAAATAAATATTGTTGATATCCTTAAATGTTCTAATGCTGGTGAGAGGATAAAAACTCTTAGAATAATGTCTGAGAACGTTAGGTTAGCTCTTAAGTACGGTGTTCCCGTAATAGTTTCCTCGGGGGCTAGAAATGTCTTTGAAATGAGGGATCCAAGGGCAATGGCATCCATAGTAACGCTCTTTGGCGTTTCTGAATTTGACGCATTGCAATTTGTGTCAAGTAACCCATTAAATTTAATCGAAAGAAATAGGAAGAAACTCAGTGGTGAAATGGTGTGTAAAGGGGTTAGATTGCTAGGGAGGGTTGATAAAGATGGTAAAATTGAAGAAAAATAGGTATATGGTTTTTAGGGTTATACGTAAAAGTGGGCGTTTAATTAGTTTTTCAGACGTTTTAAATGCAATATTTTCATCATTCATTTCCTTATTTGGGGAGGTGGGTTCTAGTAAGATAAGCTTTAGTTTAATGAAATACTGCCCTGAACTTGGAATTGGAATTTTACGATGTGATCATTTAAGCGTTATAAAAGTTAGAGCTGCTTTAGCTCTTATAAGGAGAATAGCTGGTGATGATGTTATTTTCAGCGTAGTGAAGATCTCTGGAACATTTAAAAAAGCAGAGAAAATACTTAATAATCTGTCTAAACAATTGATTACTGGGGTATGAAGAAGCCGTCCCAGAAGTCTGACTTAAGGGATGACGTACTCGCGACGAACGGACCCCAAAATTATTAGATAGTAAAGTTTATTGCTTAATTCCTACAATTTAGGTAACAAGGTTAAAGGGTGGTATGCATTGTTCACGCCGCCTGGAATGGGTTATGATAGAGCTATAACTGTTTTTTCACCTGACGGGAGACTATTTCAAGTTGAGTATGCTATGGAAGCTGTTAGACGCGGGTTTACTGCATTAGGTATCAGGTGTATTGAAGGCGTTGTTTTAGTTGCTGAAAGGAGGAAGATTCTACCATTAATAGATTATTCATCTCTTGAGAAAATATTCAAAATTGATGAACATATTGGCATAACTTATGCAGGTTTCCCTTTTGATGCTAGAATACTGATAGATTATGCACGTCAAGAAGCTCAGCTAAATAGGATTTTATATGATGAACCAATAGATGTTGAAGTTTTAACTAAGAGAATTAGTGATGTCATGCAGATATTTACTCAACGCGGCGGAGTAAGACCATTTGGTGTAGCTTTTCTAATAGCTGGCGTTGATGATAATGGTCCAAGATTATTAATGACAGAACCTAGCGGAGCATATGCACTATATTTTGCTAGGGCAATAGGGTCTGGCAGTCAACAAGTCACCGAATTTCTTGAAAAGAATTATAAATTTGAAATCTCTCTAAATGAAGCTCTTAAACTGGCTGTCGCAGCAGTGAAGCCCGTGGTTGAAAGCCCGATAGATCCAGATAAAATTGAAATAGGTGTTGTTTCAGTAAAAGATCGTATATTTAGAAAGTTGTCTAGAGAGGAGGTGGCTTCACTAATTAGTGAAGTATAGTATAACGATGTCTCTTTAATTTTATTAAAATTTAAAATTATTATATTTGCACAACAAATATTTAATAAATGGAGGATGCTTCCATAAAGTGGTGCCATGAATGAGTTCGAAAAGGGATTATGTAATAGCTAGGTATACATGTAAAGGTGAGCGTTTTGAAATACTTGTAAAGCCAAATTTGGCATGGGCCTTTAAACAAGGGGGAAATATCGATTTAAATGACATTTTAGTTGGTGAGATAATCTATAAGGATGCAACTAAGGGTTTAAAAGCTTCTGAAGAGAGCTTAATCAAAGTTTTTGGTACTACTGACATATATAAAATTGCCCCAATTATTTTAAAGAATGGTGTACTGCAGCTAACTAGTGAGCAGAGGAAGGAGATGATTGAAAATAAGAAGAGGCAGATTATAAACCTTATATCTAAGTGTTGCGTTGATCCCAGAACCAATCTACCTCATCCTCCCAAAAGGATAGAATTAGCTATGGAGGAGGTTGGAGTACAGATAGATCCATTCAAAGATGCGGAGGAGCAGAGCTTAAGTATTATTAAAAGTTTGAGAAATGTTTTGCCATTGAAGATAGCTAATGTTACATTGAATGTAAAGGTAGGCGCTGAGTATGCTGGTAAAGTTTATGGTTTTATTTCAAGCTTTGGTGTAATAAAACGTTCTGAGTGGTTATCTGATGGATCCTTGCTCTGCGAAATTGAAATGCCTGCGGGGCTTCAACCATCCTTTATAGAAAAGATGAATAAACTTTGTAAGGGGAATGTGGAAATAAATGTCATTCGCTAGGTGATGTTACGTGGGTGAAAAAGTTAGATCTAGAAGTATAGTTTTTCCTGGTGATCTTATCGCCGAAGGGTCTTTTAGGGCAGGTGCATATACTTATACTGAAGGGAATAAAATTTTTTCATCAGTATTTGGGTTATGCGAAATTAAGAATAGGGTTGTAAATATAATTCCACTGCAAGGATTCTATATTCCGAGGGTTGGTGATAATGTTATAGGAGTAATAATAGATAATTCACCCACAAGTTGGCAAGTAGACATAAACTCCCCTTATATTGCAGTTTTACAGTTTTCTGATGCGTTATCTAAACCCGTGGATGTTGCAAGAGAAGATATTAGGAGATATCTTAAGTCTGGTGATGTCATACTTGCTGAGGTTATAGCATTTGATAAACTTAGAAGTCCACTATTGTCCATAAAGGGAAAGGATCTCGGTAAGTTAGAAAATGGTACACTAATAACATTCTCTCCTGTGAAGGTGCCCAGACTTATTGGTAGACGTGGTTCCATGATAAACATGATTAAGAAAGAGCTTAGCTGCAAAATTATAATGGGTAGGAATGGTAGGATTTGGATATCTTCCACAGATCCTCAAATAGTCAATTTAGTGAGGAAGATAATATCTCTTGTGGAAGAAGAATCACATCTGCCTGGTCTTACAGATAAAGTTAAATCCTTAATTGTTAAAGAGCGTGGGAATATTGATAGATGAACGCTTAACTTATATTTTTGTAATTTCTATTTCTTGTAGCCAATTTACTTTAATGGGGAGTGCCATGTTATGAGTGGAAAAAAGAGGCTTATTGATGAGAATGGGTTAAGAGTTGATGGTAGGCGGTGGAATGAACTTAGACCATTAAAAATTGAAGTGGGTATTCTTTCAAATGTTGATGGTTCTGCACGTATAATTCAAGGTAAAACACATATATTAGTTGGGGTGTATGGTCCTAGAGAAAGCTTCGCTAAACATGTAAGTTTACCTGACAGGTCTGTTGTTAGATGTAGATATAGGATGGCGCCCTTTTCTGTTGAAGAACGTAAATCTCCTGCACCTTCAAGGCGTGAGATAGAGTTATCTAAAGTTATAAGGGAGGCTTTGGAACCTGCAATTTTAGTTGAAGAGTTTCCAAGGACAATCATAGACATATTCATTGAAGTTTTAGAAGCTGATGGTGGCACTAGATGTGCGAGTATAACTGCAGCATCCGTAGCCCTTGCTGATGCTGGTATCCCCATGAAGGATTTGGTTGCTGCATGCGCTGTTGGTAAAGCTGATGGTAAACTTATCGTAGATCTATCTGATATGGAAGATAAGTATGGTGAGGCTGATGTCCCCGTTGCTATAATGCCGAATAAAAACATCATCACATTACTTCAAATGGATGGAACACTTACTTCAGATGAGTTTAATGCTTTATTGCAACTTGCCATGAAAGGCTGCAAACGTATTCATGAAGTTCAGAGAAAAGCTTTAAAGGATGGGTTTGGAGAAATTAAAAACCTTGTGTTGGAGGAATGAGTATGATGATTACTCCTTTACCGGTAAATAGGGACTTAATATTGGGGTCCCTATCTAAGGGGGTTAGAAGTGATGGTCGTAGGTTAGATGAGTATAGACCAATAAAGTTTGAGTTTAACGTTATAAGTAAAGCTAATGGGTCTGCTAGCGTAAGAATCGGAGATACATATGTTTTGGTGGGGGTTAAAGCTGAAATAGGGAAACCTTTCCCCGATACACCTGATGAAGGTGTTTTGATTGTGAATTCAGAATTTGTTCCGCTGGCTTCTCCACAGTTTGAAGCAGGACCTCCTGATGAAAATTCTATAGAGCTGGCGAGGGTTATAGATAGGGGTTTAAGACATGGGGGTGCTGTGGATTTCAAAGACCTATGTATAATACCAAATGAAAAGGTTTGGATTTTATGGGTGGACATTTATGTTCTTGATCATGGTGGGGATCTTTTTGATGCCACAGCTTTGGCTTCTATAGCTGCTTTGATGGTTACGAAAATACCTGTAGTTGTTGTTGAAGGGTCGCAAATAGTTGTACGCGAGGAGAAGAGGCCATTGAAAATAGTTGATTACCCTGTGTCGGTGACCATAAATAAAATTGGAAATTACTTATTGTTAGACCCTACATTGGAGGAGCTCGAATTGGTTGAAGCAAGATTAACTATGTTTACCAATTCTAAGGGGGAGATATGTGCTGTTCAGAAGGGGCTTCCAGGTGCCTTCACTTATGATGAAGTTATGAAATCCGTTGAGTTGGCGAAATCTAAAGGGCGGGAATTAAGGTCAATTTTATTAGAATCCTTTAATAATTGGGATAAGAATGTGAGGGGGGCTTTAAATGGGGTCTAAAAGTAAAGTAGGTCCTGCGGGAAGATTTGGTGCACGTTATGGTGCCACCCTTAGGGCGAGAGTGAGAAACATCGAAGTTTTGATGCGTGCTCCTCATAAATGTCCAAAGTGTCACTCTAAGGGGAAATTAAAGCGTTTAAGTGTTGGTATATGGACATGCAAAAAATGTGGATATAAGTTTGCTGGGGGGGCATACGTTCCCTCATCTGCAATGTTGAGATGAAAATGAAGAATAATATAAATTCTGTACGTTTTTTAATAACAATGTCTAGGCGTGATAGCCCTCGTACAAGAAGTTTTTGTAAAGATCTCTCTTATGCATTACCTTCTGCTATTAAAGTTAATCGTGGCAAGAAATCCATTAATGATTTACATATGTTGGCTCTTCAAAATAAATGTAATAGGGTTATAATTGTTAATACATTTATGGGAAATCCTGGACTATTAACATTTTATTCTGTAGGAAATGAAAGCCTCAATCCATTACGTCCTCAATTAAGGATTTTGGGTGTTAAACTTACATTTGAAATTAGAAATGCTAAGAGGGTTAGAGTCAATGATATCATTATACGTTGCTTAAATGATGATGCTATGGAAGTTGCACATAATTTGTCTAGCTTATTTAATTGTAAAATTTGTTTCAAAGAATATGGAGAACCCCCTGATGACCTCTCCATCATGAATGTTGAAAGTTTAGAGAAAGATATCTTCATAATTCGTTTCACAAATATGTCTGGATATATTATTGGGCCTATCATGAAGGCTAAGTTTATTTAAACATTATTCATTTTAAATATTTATTGGGCTAAATTAATGTTTGAAGTTGAGTTGACATTAGATTTTAAGGATCCAGCGATTTCAAAGATAGTCTTTGAATCTCTGTCTCCTGAAGTCGCTAATCCTCCATCCCGCAGGGTTAATACTTTAATAGAGCATTATCCTCCAAAAATCTTCTTATATTTATCTTCTTATAATCCATCTTTATTAAGAGCCGCACTCAATTCATTTTTAAGGTTAATCATGTTATTGGAGGAAATATTTAAAAGTTTGAAAAGTGAAGCTTTATCGTAAATGTTTTATTTAACTTTCCCCTAATCTTTAAGGGGTTGATTTCTTTGGATGAACGATTACCCCCTGATGTTGAAGAGAAGGTTGCAAGATTACAGGATCTTCAAGAGCAATTAAGGTTAATTTTAGTTAGAAAGCAACAATTACAGCTTCAATTAGCTGAATCCCAAAATGCTTTAGAAGCTATTGAAAAACTTTCCGATGATTGTGAAGTTTATAAGGCGGCTGGATACGTGATGTTTAAATCGACTAAAGCTAAGGTTTTGGAAGAATTAAAGGATAAGAGGGATACTTTAGAATTAAGAATAAAAACTCTTGAAAAGCAAGAAGCATTACTTCGCAGACAATTTGAAGAATTGCGAAGAGAGGTAAATAAGCTTCTTTCCACAATTCCACGATCTGGTACATAAAATTAATTAATCAATGATAACTGATGACTAAAGATACTTTTACCGACAAATTAATAGAAGAACTTTGCGTTTTAGCTGAAAAAACTATACGGTCATATATATTTTCAAAGTTTTCGATTAGTGATATCCTATATTTTAATATAACCGTGGATGCCCATCTTTTGGACGATGGACAATTAACATTTGACGTTAATGTTGAGTTGACTCTACATCCAAAGTTCTCCCAAAATGATGTGGAAGCAGTTATAAATGAGGCTGTTGAAAAATGTTTTAAAGAGTTAGATAAGAGGATGAGTAACGTTGAGTTTATGTAAAAATTTTATTGAAATATTAAATTCTCTTTCACCGAAAAGAGTGGCTTTACTCTGTCACCGTAATGCAGACCCGGACTCTTTTGGAAGTGCATATGCTTTAAGAGAACTTCTAACCAAAGTGTATGCAGATATAGATGTCCTTATCGTAGCTCCTGAAGGATTAAATTCATCGTCGAGGAGGTTATTGAAACATATTGATAGTGTAAACGTCTTAGAAAATATTGAAGGTAATGTTGACGTTTTGATTATGGTAGATGCAATATCATTCATTCAACTTGGTTATCTAAGTGATTTTGTAAAAAGTTCCAGCATTCCGCTTATGGTTATTGATCATCATGAGCCGTTGAAAGAAACCATTGAGCGCGCTTTGTACGTAGCTTCAAATACTAATGTATCTTCTACAGCTGAAATAGTTACCCATTTTTTCAAAGAGCTACATTTGAATATTAGTAAAAGTAGTGCGTTAGCATTACTCACAGCAATTCTATCTGATTCGAAGAGATTCCTCATAGCTTCCATTGAAACATTCAAGAATGTATGTTTCCTTATGGAGAATGGTGGAGATTACGGTTTAGCTTTATCAATAATTTCAGAACCTATGGATATCTCTGAAAGAATAGCTAGACTCAAGGGGGCGCAAAGATTGAAATTATTTAGATGGGGGAAGTGGTTAATCGTTTTTTCAAATGTAAGTTCTTTTGAAGCTTCTCTTGCAAGGGCATTGATTGATCTTGGAGGGGATCTAGCTATAGTGGTTGGTGGTGAAGGTGATGATGTACGTGTTAGCGCAAGGTCTACGGAAGCCTTCTATAAAGAGACAGGGTTCCATTTGGGGAGAGATCTCATGATTCCCCTAGGCGAATTTATAGGTGGTACTGGAGGTGGGCATTCCACAGCTGCTGGTGCCAATGGATGTAGGAATAGGAATAGCATTGATGATTTCTGTATAAAACTAATTTCGAGTAAAATTACAAAGGATAAAAGCTAATTTTTATTACTAAACAGTTAAAAATATTACGCAATTATCTTTGCACATTATTTGGCGTATGAGGGAGGTTTATGGCGATCATTGAAGTTAAAGACCTCTCATATAAGTATCCTGGTTCATCAAAGTATGCACTTAGAGATATTTCCCTAAATATAGATGAAGGGGAATTTGTTGTTATAACAGGACCTAGTGGTTGTGGCAAGACCACGTTATGTAGATGTTTCAATGGTTTAATTCCACATTTCTATGGTGGTGAATTTATCGGTGATGTTATAGTTAATGGGATGTCCGTCAAAAATACTCCTATAACTATTCTATCAAAATATGTTGGTATGGTGTTTCAAGACCCTGAATCACAACTTTTTTCATTGAATGTGGAACGTGAAGTGGCATTTGGACTTGAAAATTTGGGTTTAGATAGAGAAGAGATTAGGTTTAGGGTTAATGAGGTTTTGGAATTGATGGGAATTTCCCATCTACGTAACCGGGCACCTTTTGAGCTTTCTGGTGGTGAGCAGCAGAAGGTTGCTTTGGCAGCGTGTTTAGCTATGAGACCAAAAATCCTAGTTTTAGATGAACCAACATCCCATTTAGATCCTGTGAGTGCTTACTCATTACTTAACTTACTCAATGAACTTAAGAATAAGTTAAAGTTGACAGTGGTTATTGTTGAACATAGATTGGAAGCCTTAGTTGCCATATGTGATAAGCTTATAATAATGAATGAGGGCAAAATAGTTTTTAATGAGGATCCAAAAACGGTTTTTTCAAAGGAGAACATTAATTCTATTAAAGGTATTGGTATAGGTATACCTAAGGTAGTTGAATTATATCACAATCTTTTAAATAGTGGATTTGCATTGAGAAATATCCCCTTATCCCCAAAAATGTTTAAGGAATACCTCTTGGAGGTTGTTAGAAAATGATCGAGGTACATGATCTATGGTTTTATTATGACAGTAACCCTGTTTTAAAAGGGGTTTCCCTTGAGATAAATTCTGGTGAAATTGTGGCGATAATGGGTGAAAATGGTGCTGGAAAAACTACTCTAATCAAGCACTTCAATGGGTTATTAAAGCCTAAACGTGGATACGTAAAAGTATTTGGGATTGATACCAGATATGCTACTGTTGCCCAGCTTTCACGGCGAGTTGGTTTAGTGTTTCAAAATCCAGATCATCAGTTATTTGCAGAAACCGTGGAGGAAGAGGTTTCCTTCGCATTGAAGAATTTTGGTTTTCCAAAAGAAGTTATTAGTGAAAGAGTTGAGAGGGTACTGAAATTGCTTGACCTATATGATTTGAAAGATCGCTCCCCCTTCACTTTAAGTGGGGGTGAACGTAGGCGTGTGACAATCGCATCAGTGTTATGTTATGATCCTGATATAATTATTTTTGATGAACCGACTGTAGGTCAAGATTATATGCAGAAGGAGAAGCTCGCACAGCTTATAAAACTGCTTCATACAAGATCGAAAACCGTGATCGTGGTTACTCATGATATTGAATTTGTAGCTGAAAATTTCCCAAGAGTTATCCTTCTCTCTTCAGGTAGGATAATTGCTGATGGTAGTACACGTAAAATATTAACTGATGAAGATTTAATGAAGAAAGCGAATCTAGTTTTACCTCAAGTAACTCAAATAGCTTATTCTCTACATGAGTTTGGCATTCCTAAAGATCTATTACTAGTTCATGAGATTCGTGATTCTATACTAAAAATTTTTGCAGGTGGAACTTATGATGGCTCTTAAGGTTTTTGAATTTAAACGTGGTGATACCATAATTCATAGGCTAGATCCTCGCGTGAAATTTCTGTTTTCCATCTCTTTCTTGGCGTTATCCTTCATATACAGCAATTTCGTAATGCTCTTAATCTTCTTGTTGACGATAATTCCACTCTTTTACTTTGCTAAATCTCTTGAAAACTATCTTAAGAGTTTGAAGGGAGCGCTACTATTTATAATATTGGTTTTTGCATTGAACTATTTTGTTTCTGGTCTTTATCTAGCTTTAACTATTACTTTGAGGTTGATTTTATTAATGTCATCATTTTCAATTTTCTTCATGACCACATATCCCGAAGATTTTGCTCTTATGCTTGTAAATATTGGTGTACCTTATGATTTTGCGCTCACATTAACTATGTCAATAAGGTTTGTTCCAACATTGGCTAGAGAAGCTCAGATCATAATAGATGCTCAAAGATCTAGGGGGCTTGAACTTGAAAAAGGGAACTTTATAGTGAAGTTAAAGAATTACATTCCTATACTAGTTCCGTTAATTGTGAATGCATTGCGGAGGTCTATGAGTGTTGCGGAAGCTATGGAATCAAGGGCGTTTGGTGCATCTCCTAAGAGAAGTAGTTTGGTTGAATTGTCTTTTAAGAGGGAGGATTATATAGCTTTGCTTATGATTGTCTTCTTTACCACAGTTATGTTGCTTCTAAAGTTTTATTTCCATATTGAGGATAGTTTAAACTTATATCTCTTTTTCACTGGCTAGTTTAGCTCCCTCATCTATAGCTGCCAAATTTGCTTCTATCATTCTTGTAATTCTACTTTTAATTGCTTTCTTCAATGAATCTATGCTTACAATTTTTGTTTTTTCAGCTAAGTATCCTAAGATGATCATGTTTGCAACCACCCTTACAAATTTTTCTTCAGCTATCTTTGTTGCCCTAATTTTGAACACCTTTTGTTTTAAATTCTCTGGAGTCTTTACTAAGTCTTCATCAACTATTATTATTCCATCTTCTTTGACAAATTTAATGTTTGCATTAAATGCTTGTTGACTCATTGCGATGAGTATATCGCATTCATCGATTACTGGGAAGCCTATTTTCTTATCGGATATTATGACGTCGCTTAAAGTTGTAGTCCCCCTAGCTTCTGCCCCGTAGCTTCCAATTTCCGAGGAGTATTTACCTTCAATCATAGCTGCAGCGCCTAGGATTTCACCTGCCAATAATATTCCTTGTCCACCAAATCCACAAATCCTTATTTTAATCATAAATTCACCTCACTCTATTTGATTTAAATATTCTCCAACAATTATCTTTCCTTCAAGTTCTTCTTCTTTCATATTTTTAGCCTTAGATATTGGTATTGAATTCTCCTTAAACCACTTTAACATTTCAAATGGTTTTCTGAATCCCAAATTTCTTCCATAATTTGTCGGACATTGACTTATAACTTCTATGAATGAAAACTTATCCGTATTGATTATCTTTTTTAACGAATTTTTTAGTGGCATCATATGGTAGGTTGTCCATTTAGCAACATAAGGGACTTTCATTGTTGCCATTATACTGGCTACATCCAATGGTTTCTCTATGTTTCCATATGGTGTTGTAGTTGTTTTTATACCTCTTGGCGTTGTTGGAGAGACTTGTCCTCCCGTCATTCCGTATATCATATTGTTAACCATTATCACCTTTATTCCAAGTTTCCTTCTTGCAGCATGTATTAAATGGCTTAACCCTATTCCTGCTAGGTCTCCATCCCCACTTATAACGATCACGTTGAGTTCTGGTCTCATCATTTTTATTCCTGTGGCTACTGGTATAGCTCTTCCATGGAGTGTGTGTATGGTGTCCGCTTTGAAATGTGGGGAGGGGATCCACGCTGCGCAACCTATTCCACTGCAAAATACAAAGTTTCTAAGATCTTCATATCCAAGTTCAGTTAATGCTTTGAATAATGCATTTATCACCATACCATTTCCACATCCTGAACAGAAAGGGGTTGGTATCACTTCTTCTCTTAAGTATTTTATAGCGTAGTGCTTCATAATTACAACCTCCTCACGATTTCAACTATTTCTTGCGGTCTTATCAATTCCCCTCCACCTACCTTCGTTAAAGATATTATTTTTGTCTTATCATAAGATGCTCTTTCCACTTCTCTTACCAGTTGACCTAAACTTAATTCTGGTACTATTATAGTATCAACTTTACTTGATAACTCTTTTACAGCCCAGTCTGGGAATGGCCACAACGTTTTTAACCTTAAATGCGAGATTTTCAAACCATGTTCACTTAAAATTTCAATGGCTCCATAAGCCGATCTTGATGAGCAACCATATGATATTATCCCTATCTTTGAGCCGTCATTGATATCTAATTCGTATTCACATATTTTCTTAGCATTTCCTTCTATTTTGTAATATAATCTTGTTACGAGTTTTCTATGTATCATTGGATCTGATGTTGCTCTGTACCCCCACTCATTATGTGTTGATCCTGTTACTAGAACATTTAACCCTATACCGAGCCTCGGCATTGGTGGTGCTTTTAATGGGTCTTTTGAGTCAAAGAAAGGTTCGGAATAATCCACAGCAACTTTCCTTTCCTTTATCTCTATTTTTTCCGGAACCTCTAATGGTTCGAATATATGTGCAGTTAATTCATCTGCGAGAAGTATTACTGGTGTTCTATATTCCTCTGCATAATTAAATGCTTTTATTGTTAAATCAAACATTTCTTGAACTGAATTTGGTGCTAAGACTATTGCGCTGTAATCTCCATGGGTTCCCCATCTTGATTGATAAAAGTTTCCTTGAGCACCTTTACTGGCTTGTCCTGTGGCAGGTCCAACTCGTTGTACAACAACGATTACGCAAGGAGTTTCCGTCATAAATGCGTATCCAATTCCCTCTTGCATTAAGCTGAATCCTGGACCGCTGGTTGCAGTCATGGCTTTTGCTCCAGCCCAACTTGCTCCTATCACAGCATTTATTGAAGCTATTTCATCTTCCATTTGTATAAATTTGCCTCCTACAGCTGGTAACAATTCAGATAATCTTTCACCTATTTCTGATGCTGGTGTTATGGGGTAGGCCGCAAAAAATCTACATCCAGCAATCACAGCGGCTTCCGCACAAGCAATATTCCCTTGAATAAAATATTTTTCACCCATTTTGAGCATTATCCATTACCAGAATGGCATATTAATTTGTTTTCACTTAAAAATTTTGGTGAACACTTTGTCTGTTTTAAGGATATTAGTTGATGAGCGAGAGAGGGGATCTAAAGTCCCATCATACCTAAGTGAGATGGGTTTATATGTTTTATATAGGCAGCTACCTGTTGGTGATTACATAATTTCAAGTGATTGTGCTCTGGAGAGGAAGAACATTAGGGATTTTGTTAACAGTATTGTGGAGGGCAGAATTTTTGATCAAGCATGCAGACTTTCTCAATCATATTCTAAGTCTGCGATTATTATTGAGGGTGATGTAGATTACGCATACACTACTCTTAAGGCTGGAGCTAGAGCTTTTCATGGTACTATATCAACTATATGGCTTAATTTGGGTGTTTCATTCTTTTTCACAAAGGATGAGTATGATACTGCAGAACTTTTGTTTTCCATGGTAAAACATGAGCAGGGTGAATTTAGGAAGTCAATTATGGTTAAAGGCAAATCTAGGGCATCCAGTTTAAGTGAAAAGCAATTACTAGTTGTTAGCAGTTTTCCTGGAATTGGACATAAATTGGCTATCAGACTTTTAAACACTTTTGGATCAATAAAGAATATAGTTCTAGCATCGGCTGTCGAATTATCCTCGGTGAAAGGTTTGAGTAGAAGTAGAGCTGAAAAGCTGGTAGAGTTCTTTAATGCCAAGTTTGAAGGTTTAAGGGACTCATCAAAGCAAAGCATCTTAAATTTAGATAAATGGAAAGATTTTAAGGGTTGAAGATGTTAGTTTATTAGGGATTTAATGCCTCTTGAAGCTATGAGAGAGTTTTTGAATGTTATTGTCAATTTTATAAGCAAACTTGGTTCTGTTATAGATGAAGCTCAAGTTGAAAAGCTAATAAACACGTTGATATATGCTCAAGCAGCTAAGCATGCAATATTTGTTATAGGTGCAGGTAGATCTGGACTTGTAGCAAGAGCCTTCGCCATGAGATTAATGCATTTAGGATTTCAAGTGTATGTAGTTGGTGAAACCATTACTCCAGCTGCTGGGAAGGGGGATGTGTTACTAGCAATATCTGGTTCTGGTAGTACTGGAATAGTCGTTGATGTCGCTCAAGCGGCAAAGAAAGTTGGTTGTACAGTTATAGCTATAACTTCACATCCGGAATCTCCTTTAGGTCAATTGGCAGATCATGTAGTCTACGTCCCCGGTAGAACGAAGGTATCTGAAACTACCGACTACTTTTCTAGGCAAGTATTAGGTTTACATGAACCATTAGCCCCACTTGGGACATTGTTCGAAATAGCTGCTACAATATTCTTAGAGTCTTTAGTGGGTGAGCTTATGAAGAGACTAGGAAAAACAGAAGAAGATTTAAGGAGTAGACATGCCACTCTTGAAGGGGTATGAATTTGTTTTCTCGCAACTACCATTTTTAAAGGTGATGGTTTGCAAAAAGATATTTGTGTTAGGCCATCATGGGATGAATACTTTATAAAGATTGCTCATATAGTGAAGGAAAGATCAACATGTTTAAGAAGAAAGGTTGGTGCGGTACTTGTTAAAGATAAACATATTTTATCCACTGGGTATAATGGTGCTCCAAAAGGGTTACCTCATTGCTCAGAAACTGGGTGTTTAAGGGATAAACTAAATGTTCCCTCCGGTCAAAGACATGAACTTTGTAGGGGGGTTCATGCGGAACAAAATGCAATAATACAAGCTGCTGTTTTCGGAGTTAGCACCCGTGGTGCAATATTATATGTTACTGATTTCCCTTGTTCCATTTGTGCAAAAATGATAATAAATGCTGAAATAAAAGAGGTTGTTTACGACTCTCCATATGAAGATCCGGTTTCCATGGATTTATTGAAGTCTGCTGGAATTATCATAAGGCAATTCCAATTAAAAACCAACTAACGCCTATTTTCTATTTAAAGGAAAGGAAAAGTTTATAATATTTTCATCAGTAAATTCTATTTGAGGTGTAATTTAAAATGAAAACTTACATTAAAATATACGGACCGCCAATACTGGAAGCTTTAAAAGCTTTAGAGAGGGTTGCTGTCGAAGTATCTAAAGATTTGCCCAAAATAATGTTCTACGACACTCTTGGTGGAACAGCATTATCACAGGATGATGCGACATCAATAATTATTGAAAGGTGGGGGGTATCTGGCGAGGAAGCGCGTGTACATTATGAGAACATGATAAGTAAAAGTGGATGGACTCTTGGTGATTATGACTTCTATTTTGAATGGACTGTTCCACCAACATTTGAGCAATTAAAGTTACTTATATCTAAGATTGATGAAGCTTTGAAGCCTTTGGGATGCAAGTATACGATAACCACGAAATAAGTACTCATTTTTATAACAACCAACAATTTTTCACCTACATTTTACCTTTTTAGGAGGTTGAATTGAGAAAGGCATGTTAAATTGTATTTACTTCAACTTCAGAAGTCTAGTTATAATCATAACTTTCTAGATTTGGCTTTGCTGAAATTTCCTTTCTAGAATTTATTAATAAGTTTTGAGTCCCAGTTTAAGTTTTCAGTTTTAAATTAAGTATATTATTATATTGTTCTTTGATATCTAAAATGGTGTGCTAACATTGTTGTGTATATTCCTTTGTGAAGCATTATCTGAAGACTGTGCGTTGCAATGGATTTTGTTTTTCACTACAATATAGTTCCATACGTACTTCTCTCCAATACCTTAAAGCAATCCTAGCTAAAGCTATTTTTAAGAAGGTTTAGCTTTTTGTGAAAGGTATTTTTCTGCTTGCTCCAGCTCTTTTAATGTATTTATTGGTATCCAGTCATCCTTATCATTTGCATATAATGTTAAACTATATAATTTACCCATTCTAGCTAATTCTGGAAGTACTGTTGCTTCATATTCAATTGCTTCTTGACTCTCTATGTCTATGAGTTTATTTATTAATTGGTATACTTGTGGTTCAATTATGCACATTCCTATATGTGTTAAGATGTTTAATTGTGGTTTTTCCACAAACCTTTTTATTCTTCCCACTTCATCTATTTCAGCCACACCATATTGGTATGTGGTTGAAGTTATTAGTACTGATGTAGCAAAAATACCATATTTTTCCACTCCGTATATATGTTGTGCAAGTAACATTAATGGTAGGAATCTATTTAGTTTTAAGTCGTCTGGGAATGTTATTAACGATCTCTTATCTTTTTCTATGACCCCATTTATTAATGCATTTTTCAAGGCTTTCCCTTTACCTACCTTTTCAACTTTTGGGTCCATTGAATATTGTATTTCAACTCCCCACTTCTCTCCATTACCTGCATACTCGATAACTTCTTCACCTAAATGTCCTATTAATAACTTGAATTTTTTGAATCCACAATTTCTATATAATTCTATTTCCCTTTCAAGTAGTGTTTTACCAGCGACTTTTATTAATGCTTTATTGATGTTTTGTAAACCCATTCTCTTAGCCTTTCCTCCTATTGGTATTACTACTTGTGTTTTTTCTGCTTCATTCATTAACTCCTTTAATGTATTCATGTTCCCCCCAAGTTTACAATAATTATGTTATAAATTTAATTTTTAGAGTTTTTGATATGAGGCACTATGTTCTCAGTAAAGTTTAAAAAAGACTTTGACATTTTACTTTTTGATTTTGATTCGTTAGGAGAGGGTGCTGTAATTGGTTAAGTATAAGACCACTGAGCAGATCTTGAAGATAATGGATGAGCTAGATAATGTTAGGAATATTGGTACCTTGGCACATGTGGATCATGGTAAGACTACATTGTCGGATTCTCTTCTAATGGCAGCTGGGCTTATTTCACCTAAAGTTGCTGGTAAAGCGTTGGCTTTAGATTATGTGCCTATAGAGCAGATGAGACAGATGACTGTAAAAGCTGCTAATGTATCTCTTTACCATGAATATAATGGTAATGCTTATCTGATTAATCTTGTTGACACCCCCGGTCACGTTGATTTCACTGGTCATGTAACCAGATCTCTTAGAGTTATGGATGGAGCCATAGTTGTTGTTGATGCTGTTGAAGGTGTTATGACACAGACAGAAACTGTGGTTAGGCAGGGGTTAGAAGAACGTGTGAGACCATTACTGTACATTAATAAGATTGATAGGTTAATTAGAGAACTTAAATTAACTCCTGAAGAGGTTCAGCAAAAACTTATGGAGATAATTAGGGATTTCAATAATTTAATTGAATTGTATGCTGAACCTGAATTTAAAGATATTTGGAAGGTTAATCCATTGAAGGGTCAAGTGGCATTTGGTTCTGCGCTTCATAAGTGGGGTTTAACAATACCTATTGCTCAGAAGGCTGGTATCAAATTTAGTGAGATAGTTAAAGCTTATGAGAAGGGGGCTGATGAAGTCTCTCGGCTAGCTGATGAATTCCCATTATATAGAGCAATTTTAGATATGGTTGTTCAGCATATTCCAAGTCCAAGAGTTGCTCAGAAATATAGGGTGCCAAAAATATGGCGTGGTGATATTGATAGCGAAATAGGTCAATCTATGCTTAAATGTGATCCTAAGGGACCATTAGTTATTTGTGTGAGCAAAATAGTCGTTGATCCACATGCGGGTTTAGTGGCTACTGGGAGAATTTTTAGTGGTGTAGCTACTAGTGGTGATGAGGTATATCTCATGATGGCTAAAACTACCGGTAGAATTCAGCAAGTGGGTTTGTATATGGGTCCTTATAGGGAAGTTGTAGATAGAGTTTTAGCTGGAAACATCGTGGCATTGCTTGGGTTGGATCATGCAAGGGCTGGAGAAACCATAGTTAGCGTTGATTATAAGGATTCTATGATTCCATTCGAAAAGCTAGTTTATATAAGTGAACCTGTGGTTACGGTGGCTATTGAACCAAAGAAGAGTGCTGACTTACCACGTCTAGTTGATACTTTAAGGAAAATGGCTATTGAAGATCCCACTTTACACGTCAAAATAAATGAGGAAACTGGAGAATACCTTATTAGTGGTATGGGAACTTTACACCTCGAGATTGCCTTATGGGATTTACGTCAAAGAACTGGAGGTATGGACGTAGATGTATCACCACCAATAGTAGTGTATAGGGAGAGTATTAAAGGGTCTGCTGGACCCATTGAAGGTAAATCCCCCAATAGGCATAATCGTATATACATTAGTATTGAGCCATTAGATGAAGTGACAATGAAGCTACTTAGCACGGGTGCTGTGTATGAAGATCAAGATTGGCGTGTAAGAGCCAAAATTTTACGTTCTGAAGCTGGATGGGATGCCGATGAAGCTAGGGGGATAATGGCCATAGACCAGCATTTGAACATATTTGTGGATGTCACGAAGGGTATTCAGTATTTAAGGGACATCAAAGACACTTTGATTTCAGCTTTTAGATGGTCTATGGAGGCAGGTCCATTGGCTCAAGAACCTATTAGAGGTGTTAAAGTTAAGTTAGTGGACGCCATGATCCATGAAGATCCTGCTCACAGAGGTCCAGCTCAAATAATGCCAGCAACGAAGAATGCGATTTTTGCAGCTTTCTTATCAGCTTCCCCAATACTCTTAGAGCCTATTTTAAAGTTAGAAGCTAAGGTGCCCCAAGAGTTTGTTAGTGGTTTGTTACGTGTGATAACTTCTAAGAGGGGTAAAATAATTGCTATGGAAAATCAGAAGCTATTAATGTTTGTTAGATGTCATATACCGGTTTCAGAAACTTTCGATTTATCTGATCAGATTAGGGGTGCAACGCAAGGCAGATGTTTCTGGAGTACTGAGTTTTCCCATTGGGGTGTAGTTCCTCAGCAGCTTGCTGAAGAGTTAATTAGACAAATTAGGAAAAGGAAGGGATTGCCTCCGAATCCGCCAAAAGTTGAAGATTTCCTTTTACCATAGCTAAAAATATTTAGAAAATTAACTTCCAACCCCCCTTCTCATATAAGTTCATTGGTAACTTTTTCTCCATTTTTGATTTGTAATCTATTAATCCTATGATGCAATCCTTTATTATACCCATTCTTTTTATACTTATCAGCGCTTTATTTAATTCCACTATTTGATCAAATGGTATGTAGAAGTATACTGTCGCCTTATTATCCTCTAAATTTGCCAATACCCTACTGGAGAAGGGTTTTCCTTCTAATGAGGCTATAAAATTGTTCATATTCTTTCTATTTGTGAATTGAATATGTCCTAAGACATTTATCGATATATTTTCTGGGAATAGTTTTAATGCAGCCTCATAACCCTCAATAATATCATATTTTATTAAGTGCTTGTAATAGTGGTATCTGACAGTTGGTGGGGTGACGCCCATTTCATTTGCCATTTCTTTAAATGATGTCTCTGCATCTTCCTCAAGCTTCTGAATTATGAATACATCTAGTTTATCTAGTACTATGAATTCTCCCATTTTTGGTACAGTTAGATCTACCTCTTTATTGCTTAAGATTACTTCATCTACCCATTCTTTCCATTTAAACTCCCATCTTCTTTCTTCATCATTAAACCAATCTACATTTGGTTTAGGGTTAATGTCTATTGGGTTTGTGTTCATGTATACTATTTTCACATGAGCTTTCTCCCCAACACTTCTTATGTACTTGTTAAATTCATTTATGGCTTCTCTTGGTACATTAAAGTATGCATGCCAGTAAGTATCCATTTGTACATAGTATTTCTCTAGATTTCTCCAATATTCGATGCTTTTTAAATGTGATTCTAGGTTTGATTCCCTTTCTCCCCCTTCATCTTTAAATATAACCTCTATAGGCTGTAATCCCATGTTCACTACGTTGATTTTCACTTTTAGTTTCAGTATATTTTTACTCGTCAGTTTGTCATAGTAGTAATGTACTAGTGCAGGCGACATTCCAGTTTTCTTTGCTAGTAGAGACAAATTATTTGTTCCTGTTTCATGTAACGTCTTTATTATTTTTTGACATGTTCTATCTATTGCTTTAGAATATCTCCTGAAGGTTGGACTCTCTCTCCAATCAAACATTGTGATCAACTTTCTTATTTTTTTATTTTGCATATTTTTAAATTTTTCTTTTTTATTTTTATTTTTCATAGGCTCAGAGTCAGCTGGTTCATCAATATTCAGACCTTACACGCATCATCATAGCCTTTAAACAGATTTGTATTCTTGTTTAAAAGAGTTACTCACATTATATCTCAGTATTGCTGCTATTCCTCCAATCGAATTTAATTCCTTTCCAGCTTCACTTTCATCTGATATTATTCTAATCTCTCCACCATATTTCTCAACATTCTCTATTATTTCTTCAATCTTCTTTCTTTCTTCATCATAAGTTTTGAGTTTTCTATTTGATATGAGTAGAGTTTTTATAATTCCAATTTTCGACGCGTTGTAGACATCGTTTATTCCATAGATTGCTATTGATGGTTTTCTTATGAGCATTTGCAAATATTCTCCTATAATTTTAGTATCTTCAATCATTTTTATCTTCTTTAGCGCTTTAATTATGCTCTCTCTCTTTATGGTTTCATGAAGTCCTCTTATACCGCCATTGGATGTATCTTCACTTATTATTTTTGGCTTTTCTTTCAATACTTTTAAATCTTCAAGTATTCTTTCAGTCAACTTCTCTCTCATATAGCTTATTCCGGAAATTACTAGGATCTTTATCCCTCTTCTATTAATGATTTCCATAATCTTATTTGAAATCTCCCTCAATTCCTTATCTATCTTCTCTTCTCTGACTTCTGCTTCCCTTTTACCTGGAATTTTGAGTTGCATTTCGAAAATTATTTCAAGTCCATAACTTCTCAATACTCCTGCAGCTACTTCCTCGTCGTCAATTGAAATTATCAAAATTCTTTCACTTTTTCCACAGCTTTTTTCTATTTGTTTTATTATATACTTTTGCCATCTGTCCTTCTTTATTTTTATTTCATCTGAAGTTTTTACGTTTATCGTGTGGTGGCTTCCGAGGAATCCGTATTCTTCATACTTTTCCGGATGATATATTATTGTGCCGTGAATTCTAATTCTATTTGTGAATGGTTGAAATTCTACTTTATCTACTTTTATTCCGATATACATGCTTTTTCTAACACTTTCATTTCCAAGGTTTATTTCTCTAGTTGTTTTTGCGTATACTTCATCGTCTTTTTCAATTATGTTGTGGAGTAACCAGAGGTCATCTTCATCTTCTACTTTCAATACTAACTCTCCACTTTTTTCGTCAAAACTTATTATTCTCATATTCTTTCAGCTTTCTTGTTTTCATAATCCTTTATGGTTAAATTTTAAATTTTCCGTGTTGTAATTGATTTAGATTGATTTGAGAGTCATGTTGGATTTGGATAGAGGGCTTGCATTTGGATGGATTTTAAGTAGTATTGAGATTCCACAAAACTTTTATTCTAATACTGAGTTTTATCCAGATTTATCTTATGGTCGCGATCTTGTTTCAAATTACTTTTTCTTCATGATTCTCATGGATTATTCTTTGTCAAAGTCGATGTTTTATGGTTATATTGATGGTAAATATTATTGTGGTTCTAGATTGTTTTGGCGTTTAGGCAAATTGATTTTTGATGAAGATCCTCAACTTTTCTCACTTAAATGTATCGTAAATTTGGATAGAGACTTTTTTGAGAGGATGTTTAGTTCCGGAGAGATATATGGTCTTGAAACCATTGATATTGATTACAGAATTAAGATGGTTAGAAGTGTCGCTAAGAAGGTCATGACTGAATATGGTAATTCAATTTTAGATATAGTTCATGCTTCATTAAACTACCTATATCGTAATGGTTCTGGATTTATTGAAAGATTGAAAATGCTTATGGGATTTGATGACCCTGTTGAATATAAGGCTTTACTCTTAGCTAAAATGTTATCTAGGAAAGGGCTAGCATCATTTAATGATGTTTACAATATTCATTTTCCTGTTAATGGTTCTATTTTACCATTCATTTTAAGGTGTGGCTTAATCCGTTTGGATGATGAGTTCATGGATAGAGTTATACAGTGTCATTTAACCTTCTCTGAAGATTATGCCTTAAGAATTCGTACGAGGGAATGTTTGGATTTTGTTTCCAAAGTTTCTGGTAGAGGATCTATGATCGTCCACGATTTTCTTGATTTATTTACATCTTATTGTTGTACATCTCAAAATATTAATTGCTTAACTCATTATTGTGATGCGTGTCCCTTGCCGCCATTTCTAAGTTGTGGAGGGGAGTGTTTTTTGAGTAGAATATGTAAGTATTGTGGGAGTGATTTAGCCAACAAAATACGTGAACCTACCTTTAAGGGGAATATTTACTATTAGGGGATGGTAATTGTATATCTTTTTAGAAATTTGAATGAGCCCTATAGTGGATAGAATAAACTTTCTTTTGTCTATTGGGGATTTATGTAGTGATTATAGGATAATAGAGAATTTAGCTACTGATAGATCTACAATACTTACGGTTGGAGATTTCAAAGATTTCTTTTATAAGTCAAATAGTTTTAAGGATGGCATTAGAATATCCTATGTGCATGTTATGATTTCCTTCTTTTCGTATACCGGATTCTCTACGAGATAGGATAGTTTATTTTCCTATTAGTGGTGATGATGGTTTAGCTGATAGAGATCTCCCTCTTGAATAGGATCTCCATTTTTGAAGAAGTATCTTAAAAAGATTTTTGATTATAATTTGAGGGAACTTTTGATCATAGAAAACCTTTCTTATTTTGATTCTTTAAAGAATTTGAATATTTTTGAAATTATTTCTTGGAAGTGAAATTTCCACGTAGTCTCTCCATGTCGCCATATAAGCTTATAAGTTTCTTATACTCTTCTTCTTCATAGAATTTGCATAACCCTGCTGTATAATCTTTTGCTACTTCTATACAGAATCTCGTGGCTTGCTCTAAGCTATTTATATATGTTGCTCCAGTTGCACATCCAGCTACTGGAACTTCTGATGTTATTGCTACTCCAACTACCGGGGATTTCGTGGCAATCCATGGTTGCATTATACTATTTATATGATATATGCCTTCAACATAAGGTGTTATGTCTTGCATGGTGATTGGAACTACATATGCCCTATGTCCAGTTACTCTTTCATATATGTTTATTAGGTCGTCGCTCACTTTTAGTATCCAGCCGTTAACAACTGTTGGTGTTATGGCGAATCCTTCAACTTTTATTACCCTATTCCCCTTAGTTGCATCAACTGATAATATGGCTTCCATTCTATCATCGACTTCATTTAGAATCATAGTGTTCATATCGACTGGTGAGTCCATGAATGGTACTGGTTTATGTGGTTTTGTTGGTGCATTTGGACATATATGTGTTGTTATTATTACATCTCCCATAAGTTGGTCTCCTTTCATAATTAGGTCGGCTAGTTTCATTGCAGATGCTATTGCCACTATTGCTCCATCTGCATCTGATACTAAACCAATCATTTGTGGTCTTGCGCCTATCCCTCCAAGCCTCCCGATTATGCCTAGAGTTGGGTTATCTCCGCCTTCCATTCTCCCCCTTTTACCTGGTATCAAAATTTTTATGAAATCTGTTTTACCCTTCTTTCCTTCCACACTCCTTACTTCCACATGACTTAGTCCTCTTTTATTCATTTCCTCTTTTATTTTAAGTCCATTTACTTTTGAATCTTCGAGTATATCTATAGCTTCCAACACTTGTTTTAAGCATGACATTAAATTCACCTCAATTAAAATTCAGTTTCACATTTAATTAATAATTCCTTTATCTCATTTCTTACTTATATCTTCAAATTTTGTTTCCGAAACTTTTTCCGTAAGGTACCATTTAATTTTATCCCAATCTATTAATTCCAATACTATTTTCTTAAGATGTTTTTTGAGTTCTTCTGATGTTTTTTCATATCCAATTCTACTTGAATTCCATGTTACGAATGGTGTGTTGAATTCTGCTTTAATTAGTTTTATGCTGTTGTCATCGTTTACTTTAAATTTTACGTACCCTAATTCTTTAAGGTAGCATAGGTCATTGGGACACAATATATCTATTTCAAATGCTTCTCTTCTTAAAAATACAATTTTGTACTGTTTTGGGTCGCTTATTATTGTTCCACATGGGCATTGTATACTCTCTTCAATACTCATAATGGTATACCCATTTTTCAATAATAAAGGAATTATAAATAGTTTTTTAAATGGGATTTGGGTAAATTTTATCTTTATGGCTAACTACATTTTTATTGTTGCGGCGGTGGTCTAGCCTGGACTAGGACACAGGCTTGCCGAGCCTGTTATCCATTTTGGACAGGAAACCCGGGTTCAAATCCCGGCCGCCGCACCAACCACATTTGCGTCGCAATTAACCTTTATTAATTTTAATAGGTATACTTTTACTGATGGTGGTATAGCTTTGAAGTTGATGATAGGTCCATCTTCCCGCGGTCTTGGTAAACGTTTATCAATGCTATTACCCTTTGATTTAATTATTTTTGAATGGAAAGTTTTCCCTGATGGTGAAAGTTATTTTAGATTGCTATCTAATGTTGATGATTCTGTGATTTTAGTTCATTCGCTCTCCCCCCCTCAAGATAAGAGGGTTGTTGAGTTATTTCTACTCTTGAAACTACTACGTGATTATAAGGTTAGAAATATAATTTTAGTTGTACCTTACCTTGCGTATATGCGTCAAGATAAAAGATTTCTTGATGGTGAAGTGGTAAGTATTGAGGTTATTGCTGATCTACTTAAAACTTATGATATAGATAGATATGTGTTTGTAGATGTTCATAGCAGTGAAGTGTTAAAGTTTTTTGGGGATAGAGCAGTAGAGTTATCTGCTTTCCCACTTATTGGCGATTTCCTCTTGAAATATCAACTTGTAAATCCAATTATCATAGCTCCGGATGCTAAAGCGTTTAAGTATGCGGAAACTGTTGCTAAGATCATTGGAGCTGAATCTGATTACATTGTTAAAAGGAGAGATAGAAGTAGCGGAGCTGTGGAGTCTGAGTTAAAAGAGTTTAATGTTACTGGTAGGGATGTCATACTGGTTGATGACATAATAAGTACTGGTGGAACTATGGTTAATGCTATCAAGATGTTTAGAGAGTATGGAGCTAATAGGATATTCGCTTGTTGTACACATGGACTATTTATTGGTAATGCTGTTGTCAATATGTTTAATGCTGGTGTTTACGATATTATTTCTACTGATACCATTGAATCGTATTATAGTAAAGTATCCGTTGCACCCATTATAGCGTCTGCAATAAATCTATTATTAAATAAGCATTAAATAATGGTGGACATGGAAAATTTCTTTTTAAGATTATCTTGTGAACATCCGTCACTTCCAATGGCTGAAGTTAAGGCTATTTTAGAGGCTGAACACATAAAATATAGATTAAACTTTTCTCCTCCCTGTATCTTTAGATTTTCATCGTCAAAGGAATCCATTAAAACCATTCTTAAAAGATCCGGTATGACGTTCTTTGGAGCTAGAGAATTGATATTCTGTGACGCAGATTATGATAGTATTCTCAAAGCTTGTAGAGATGTTGATTGGTCGTTTTTACATGGTAAAAGTTTCTATGTTAGAGTTCATAGAGTTTTGTCTTCATCTACGAATTTATCTACGAGGATTTTGGAATCAATGGTGGGAGATGTAATCTATAAAAGCTTAAATGGCTCTGTAAAAGTGAATTTCAAATCTCCAGATGAAATTATAGTTGGTGTTTTGAGTGGTGGAAATTTTGTCTTGGGAGTTTTCCTAGGAGAGTCTTGTAGGAGGGATTTTCGCTTTAGATGGGTTGGGAATAGGCCATTCATTCATCCAAGCTCATTAACACCAGCAATCTCTAGACTTTTTGTAAATTTGTGTAGAGCTAGACCTGGGGGATTATTTTTCGATCCTTTTTGTGGTTTTGGTGGATTCTTAATAGAAGCAGCTTTGATTGGCTGTGAAGTTATTGGGTTAGATATTGATACGAAGATGATTAGGGGGTGTCTAAGTAATTTAAAGTACTTTAATCTCAAAAATTATAACCTTATTTTGGGGGATGCCAGAAATTTACCATTTAAATCTGTGAATTTCGTTGCAACAGATCCCCCTTATGGTAGAACTGCTTCCACGAAAGGTATGGATCTGAAAAGTTTAATTAAATATTTCTTGCAAGACATATATGGGTTGATGTCTAAAGATGGTTATATTTGTATAGCTGGTCCTACAAATGTTGATCTTAAGAATATTGGTTTAGATGTAGGATTTAAGTTGGTGGAATCTCATATTATGAGAGTTCATAAAAGTTTAATCAGAGAGATTTGTGTGTTCAAAGTATAGGTGAGGTTTATGAGTGTAAGATTGATATTCCTTGGAACTAGTGCGGGTCTCCCTACGGTTAAACGTGGCCTTTCATGTATTGTTCTTAAGTATCGTGGTGATCTTTTAATATTTGATTGTGGTGAGGGAGCTCAGAGGAGTATGATGATTGCTGGTATAGGTTTTCCTAAAAATCTTAAAATCTTCATAACTCATATGCATGGTGACCATGTTTTAGGACTTCCTGGACTTCTCCAAACGCTATCCTTAATGGATAGGAAATACGATGTGTACGTGTATGGACCTAAAGGGATTGTTGATTTCATAATGAAAGTTAAAGAGCTCCTTCAATTTCAAATATCTTATGGTCTGCATATAAATGAGGTTAACTCTGGAATAGTAGTTGAAGAAAAGGATTATGTGGTTAGAGCTGCTGAGGCTATGCACTTTCAGCAAAGTTATGCATACTCCTTTGAAGAGAAACCTAAACCTGGCAAGTTTCATCCAGATAAAGCTTTAGCACTTGGAGTTCCAAAGGGGCCTTTGTGGAAGATGTTGCAAGAGGGTAAATGCGTGTTAAACATGTTTGGGGAACCAGTTTTCCCACATCAAGTTATGGATCCACCTAAGGATGGTATAAAAATAGTTTTCTCTGGGGATACACGTCCATGTGAAAGTGTCTTGAATTTAAGTATGAATGCGGATGTACTTATTCATGACTCAACTTTTGATGACTCTCTAGTTGATAAAGCTATTTCTGATATGCATTCTACTGCAAGTGAGGCTGCTGAAATTGCTTTGAAAGCAAATGTTAAGTTGCTTGTATTAACGCATATAAGTGCGAGGTATTCATCTTCCACGGAAGCATTGCTTAATCAAGCTAGAGAGAAGTTCGGTAATGTTATTGTAGCTGAAGATTTTCTTGAATTATTGATTTCAAAGAATGATGTTAGTTTAAGACGTTTAATTGACCCTATGAAGTAAGTATATCTATCAACTCATTTATCTCGTTGTCACTATCACATATTACCTCTATAGTTATAGGTCCAAGTGGTGATTCTCCTTCTCGCTGACAGAATGATGCATATCCCATGTATGCTGCTTGCTTGTTTAGATATATTATCATATTTGTTCCAATGACTGATTGTTTCATTACATTTCTCGCAGCTGTCAGTATCCTTCTTCTCTTCAATGCTTCATGTAGTTTTAATAAGCTTTCAATTCCACTTCCCTCAGCTACAATGAATTGAGTTTCACCCTTGTTTTCAATTTCTATTTTTTCTGGTATCATTAAGTTTAGTAATGCCTTCTTCACTTTCTCCACATCTTCAGTTGGTTTAACCTCAACTATGGCTTTAACCTTTATCATCTTGAATAACCTTCCCAAAAACCTTTAATGTGGTTTCCTTTAAATCTTCAATTGTCCCCTCATTTATAATTATTTCATCTGCTAGTGAAATTACTTTACCTATTCCAATATCTAATTCTCTTAAATCCCTCTCTTTGAATTCCTCCCAGCTTTTAGGATCATCACACCTCCCTCTTCTGAATAGCCTCTCATATCTGGTTTTGGGTGATGAATGTACGGCTATTACTTTCACATCTCCTATTTTTTTAAATTCTTCAATTTCTTCTAGGCTCCTTACACCCTCCACCAATATTATTTTTGAATTTAACTCTTTGATTTTTTCCACGCATTTCTTGGCTATTATATTTGCCCCCATTTTCTTTCTCATTTCAATCATCAATTTTCCAAGATTTTTTGGTGTGGGTTCCATTCCTCTAACTTTTGCTTCTTCTCTTACAACGTCCCCCATTGCTATTACTGGTATCTTCATTTCCTTAACAAATTCGCTTATAGTTGTTTTTCCGGATCCTGGCATACCAGTAAGGCATATTATTAGCTTTATATGTTATCCCCCTTTAATATTTATTAAAAGTTTATTTAGTTTTTCTCTCCCTATCTATTTGAGGTGTGAATTTTGTCGCTTGTTAGGGCTTTCATTGCCATTGATATTAATGGGAGTATAATTGATGAATTAGTTAAAGTTCAGGGAATTATAGCTTCAATGGATCTTGACATAAAATTTGTTGAGAGGGAGAATATTCATTTAACTTTGAAATTTCTTGGGGAGATAACTGCTGATAGGATTAATGGGGTTTGTGATGTCATGAGGGGGCTGAAGGTCTCCCCCTTCACACTAGAGGTTAAAGGTTTAGGTGCTTTTCCCTCAGTTACTAGGCCTAGAGTTATATGGGCTGGGGTTGGTGAGGGAAGTGATAATGTCATTGAACTTTATCGATTTCTCGATTCTGGGTTGCGGAAATTGAATTTTAAGTCTGAAGATAAGGATTTCATTCCTCATATCACTATTGGGAGGCTTAGAAGTGATAGGAATGTACGTTCGCTAACAAGTTTCCTTATAAATTATGGTGAGAAGGTTTTCGGTAGCTTCACGGTAACAGCGGTACGTTTGAAGAAGAGCATTCTCACTCCACGTGGACCCATATACTCAAATCTATATGAGGTCAAGTTGGTGTAGGTTTATGGATTTAAATGAAGTTTTATCAAAGGCTTTGGAAGTTTTAAAGCCTAGTGCCGATGAGAGGATTAAGCTTGAAAGTTTATTGAATCGATTAATAGATGATTTGAAACGTGGAATTAGGGAGCTTAGATTGGATTTAAACGTGGAAGTTGAAGGGTCAATTGCAAAGGATACTTGGCTTTCAAAAGAGCAAGATATCGATGTCTTTCTGCTATTCCCAAAGAATTATGATAAGAATGAGTTTAGAAATGTGCTCTTAAACTTGGCGAGAAAAGTTGTTGGAGATAATTTCGTTGAAGCTTATGCTGAACATCCCTATGTGGAATTAAATTATGAGGGTGTAAAAATAGATCTTGTACCATGCTTGAAATTGAATTCCGTCGATGAAGCGAAGACGGCTGTTGATAGAACACCTTTCCATACAGCATATGTGAGAGCTAATCTTAGTGAAAATGCCAAGGATGAGGTTAGATTGCTTAAGGGGTTTATGAAAGGGATTGGTTGTTATGGTGCTGAGATGAAAGTTAAGGGATTCTCTGGATACTTATGTGAATTATTGGTCTTGTATTACGGTTCCTTTATTAGTGTTTTGAAGAATGCAATAAACTGGAAGCCCTTCTCCACAGTTATAGATATTGAGGGTTATTATGGTAATCCTAAAGAGGCTATTAGAATATTTAATGCTCCATTAATTGTGATAGACCCGGTAGATAAGAATAGGAATGTTGCTGCAGCATTATCAATAGATTCTATGTCTAAATTCATTTCAGCATCCAAAATGTTCATTGAATCGCCAAATTTGAGGTTCTTTTTCCCAGAACCTATAGAACCGCTATCTAAAGACAAGATGGTTAGTGAATTTAGTAGTAGGGGGAGTGACTTAATATTTATAATTACAAACTGCCCAAAAGTTCATAGTGAAATTCTTTGGGGGCAACTATATAAGACCTTAAATGGTTTAAGGAATCTCTTGTTGAACTTTGATTTCAATGTTATTAATTGTGATGTTTGGTCTGATGAGAAGGATACGGTTGTATTCATATTCGAATTGGAACACTCAAACCTTCCAAGTATAAAGAGGCATGTGGGCCCCCCTGTATACATATTTGATGAAGCAAATAGATTTCTGAACAAATATTTAAACTCTCCAAATGTTTTCTCCGGACCTAGAATTGAAGGGTTTAGATGGGTTGTCTATTTGAAGAGGAAGTATTCCGATGTCAAGCAACTCTTGTTTGAGAAGATGAAAAATGCGAAAATGGGAAATCTTATGAAATCATTATTGATGACGAATCAAAAGATCTTGAAGAATGAAGAGATACTTGACTTCTACTCCAGCAACAAGGAATTCGCTACTTTCTTAACGAAATATCTTAAAGGGACGTATCCTTGGTTAACAAAGTCTAAGTTTTGATATGGTGGGGCCGCTGGGATTTGAACCCAGGACCACCAGCGCCCCAGGCTGGCATCCTAATCCAAGCTAGACGACGGCCCCATCACCCTATATGGTATACTCTCATTTCTGATACTTATTAAATTGTTTCTTTACATTAATAAGCTTCCTTAAATCATTCAACACTCTTTCTCTTATCTCTGATGGTTCTCTTATTTCAGCTATTATTTCACCATTTCTTATAATTTGTTGTAGCATTGGTTTCATTTCAGTGTTTCCACATACTGGGCACTTCTCTGCTTTTTCATTAACTAGTGTAGCCACATCTGTTAGGCAGTTTTGGCATCTCCAAACTTGTTTTTTACCACTAGCTTTACCTCTTTTTGCAATGGGTTTCCCTTCAACCTCAACTATATCCAATGCGAAATCTATTGTTTTGGCATTCGATATACTTGTTCCAACACCAAATGCATCTACTCCCGCTTTACTTAACTCCATTACACTTTCCTCATCTAATCCTCCTGAAACCATTATCTTCACATTTTTACATCCTCTTACATTCAATTCCCATCTAACTTCTCTAACTATGGCGGTCATATCCCCCCTCCTTGAGCTTGGCGTATCTAATCTTACACCATAAAGCTTCTCCCCCAGAGTTTCAATAGCCATTATGGCTTCGATTTTTTCATCATAGAATGTGTCTATTAATGCTATTCTTGGAACTTTCCTATCAATAACCTCATCAAATTTCCTCCAAGCTTCTCTTTGATCCCCAATTATGATGATTAATGCGTGTGGCATTGTTCCAACTGGTTCTTTGCCAATAAGTTTTGCTCCACCAACTCCTGAAACCCCATCAGCACCCCCGATATATGCAGCTCTATCTATCATTGGCGCTATGGCTGGATGCATTCTCCTTATTCCAAATGAGTATATTGGTTTGAAATCTGCAGCTACTTTTATGTGTGCTGTTGCTGTCGCTATTCCTGATGCTTGACATAATATTCCAAGTATTGCTGTCTCAAGGTGGCCGAAGCTTCCATACTCCCCTTCAATTATCATTACTGGTTCCCTTATCCCATTGTACGTTAATGGATAGAATATGCTTCCTTCTGGCATTGCATAAACGTTTACTGGTATGCCTTCAAGTAGATGCATTTCTTCTTCTATTCCACATATTACTCCCCAATCCCAATTATTTGGTAATCCTCCAGTAGTTACTTCCATAACAACTTTTGTTTTATCTTTACCTATTGCCTTTAATACCTCCATGGTTCTCTGAAAGTATACGTCTGTAGTTTCCCCCCTCCTTATTTCTTCAGGGGATGCTATGTGGAATTTCCTCATAATCCATCACTAAATATTCCAATATTTTGATAAAACCTTCTTTGCCTTCTTTATTAGTATTTCTACGGTTTTCCTTTCAATAGTACTCATTTTTGGCTCTTTTTCTAATGTTATCCAGTTATTTTCACTCATAGCTTCCAAAGTTTTTAATATTGAGTATGGCATATATTTCAAATCATATCCTCCTTCAAGTATTGCTATAATTTTTCCGTTATTTACATTTCTTGCATTGTTCACGATCTCTTTCATGAATTCATAATATGTCTCTGTTGTGTACATTAAATCTGAAGTTCTATCATGCCAATGTCCATCATATCCAGCTGATACCAATATTATTTCTGGCTTATACTCTTTCATTATTGGTAATATAATTTCTTTTAGGCATTTTAAGGCCATAGTACCTGTTGATCTAGGTGGAAGGGGGATATTTATTTTATATCCTTCCCCTCCACCTGCACCTACCTCCCTTATACCTCCAGTTCTGGGATACAATGTTTTCCCATCTTGATGTATTGATGCGTAAACAACGTTTGGATCTTCATAGAATATCTTTTGTGTTCCATCACCGTGATGTGCATCGAAATCAAATATGAAGACCTTTTTTAATCCCATTTTTAAAGCTTTTTTTGCTGTTATAGCAACATTGTTTATTAGACAGAACCCTTTTGCCCTATTATGTTCAGCATGATGTCCTGGGGGTCTGCATAGTACGAAAACCCTATTAAAACGTCCTTCATTTATCAATTCAAGGGCCCTTAATCCACCTCCAGCAGCTAGCAATGCAACATCATATGATTGTTTTGAAACTATCGTATCTGGAGCTATTCTTCCCCCTCCTTTAAATGCTAAACTCCTTATTTTCCTTAACAAATTCTCTGAATGCACTTTCAATACTTCTTCCTCAATAGCTTTTCTAGGTTTCAAAATTTCAATTATTTTATCCCTGTAGATTTTTGAGTTTTCTAAAACTTCAAGTGTTCTGATCAGTCTTGATGCTTTCTCAACATGTCTACCCGTTTCATGCTTCAGGTAATCCTCAGTGTATATTAGAGCAACTTTCTCCACATTACTTCTTTATAATTATGTTTGGGTTATATTTTATGTTTTTAATTTTAAATTTGTATCGCCTAGTGGAGGTTTGAAATATTTCACGGGGGATTTTTATTTTGGGATTTATTTGGGTGATAAAGAGATACTAGCAAAATTGTTTAAAATAGAGAGTTCATTGGAAGAAGTTAAGATTAATGTTGCCTATATAAAGAATGCAATTTCTGAGCTTGTGGATTTCATGAAGTCAAATTCCATTGGAAATGAATTATTTCATAGGGACATGATAATATACGAATCTCTTACAGAATTGAAAATAATTCTAAATGAAATTCTAGATACAATTTGTGGGAAAATTGAAGTAGAGAAAAAAATTAAATTTTAATTTTAGTCTTTCTAATACACTACGCTTATCTTAAAGTCAAACATTCCTCCATCATAGAATACCAATGCCCTATATATGTTTCCAAGTTTCCATACATGCTCTTGTAAGATTATTTCAAAGTATATAGTTGCTGTGCAACCTTGTGGTATTAATAAGTACTTATCAGAGATAGTTACATCCTTTGAAGATCCATATACGTCTCCATCAAATGGAGATTGATCTTGCATATATATTTTCACATCACTCTTTGTAAAGTTTATAATTGCTTTCCCCTTTTCTGTGTCTATCGAGATGCTACTCACTTTTATTGTTGTAGTTCCCATGTTTCTTAGCACTATTTGTATCCTTGTTTGATTTGTGGATGGGTTTAGAATTATTTTAGATTCTGATGCATCTATTTTCACTATGTTCATAGCGCTTCCAAACCATCCCATCATGGTTGATGCGTAGGCTACTGCCATTCCAATGGATACTGCTAATAGTATTATCGAGACCATTATTGCACTTATCCCTTTACTATTACTCATTTAACCCCTCATCTTATGGGTTATGTGAATATAAATTATTGGAGTCTCATATGTTAAGTTAATCTTCATATATTTTTATTTTAAAGTATTACATCAAATTGTTTTATTGCAAATAATGCTACTGATATTGGTATACTAATTTCACTTAACGCTTCTTCATATGTAAATATGGCTTTTTCAATTCCATACCCCCTCATTTTAGCGATTTCTTTCTCATTTTCCCTTATTATTATGATCTCTCTACCCCATTTCCTTCTTATCAGCATTTCTTTTCCATTGTACATTGCTTTTATTGGTTTCATGAACCCTAGTTTATATGCTTCGAAAATTTTTTCATCACCTTTATTTATTGTGAATCCTGGCATCTTATATGTCCTGAATATTATCGTGTATTTCTCAGGGGAATTTACATAGTATATTGGTTTCATTATACTCTTCCTTTTTGCTTGTGCTATCTTTTGCTTTTCCCCCTTAATTATTCTATATACATTTATGGGTGGTTCTATGCTGCTTAAGGGTTTATGGTATTCTAATAGTAGTGCTCCTTCAATTTTCATAAGGTAATCTTCAATTTTCTTTGCATTTTCGTCGTCTATGTAGTAACGTTTCATTCTTTTATCGAACTTTATTACTCCCTCTCTTTCTAGCATCTTTAGAATAGCGTTTATTTTCCTTATATTCCCTCTCTCACCTATATTTACGCTTATCCTTTTAGGAGTGAATGTTAACCTTCCCCTCGTAATTTCCCTTGATAACTCTTCCTTCAAGTGATTTATAATTTTATATGTTAGTTCTGGATTGCTCAACTTTCATTGTCACCATTATGCTTTTAAGATTCTTCTCCATGCAAGTTTTCATATCATTTAATTTGCATATCTCTTCTTCGAGGTTATCTCTTCTTCTTATTAAAATATTGACCTCTTTCTCCAATCTTTCTTTCTCCTCTTTTAATTCTTTAATTTTCCCTTCAATTTCTCTTCCTTTCTCTTCTAAAATTTTTAAGTATGTTATTCTTGAGTTTGTTAGTTTCATTATCTCTTCATATTCCTTTATTTTTTCAATTAATGCGTTTATTAGTTGTGTGAGTAGTTTCTCTCTTTCAATTAGTTCTTCTTCTTTTTTCTTAATTTTTTCCTCGTATATAGTTACTTCTTCCAATTTCCTTTTGCTTTCTTCATCTCTTCTTTCTATATCATTCATTAATTTGTTTAATTCAATTTTTGTTGATGCTGTTTTATCTATAATTTCCTTGTAGTGCTCCAATAGTTTCCTTACATTTTCCTCCATTTCTCCTATTTCTTTTTGCATGATGGTTATTGTGGATATGTTTTTTAATGCGTTTACTTCTAAATCTTTTATACTCATAATGTTTTTCATGATTTCCTGATGTATTGTTTGTATATTGTTTATTTTGTCTGTTAATGCTTTTATGTTTGAGTATACTTCGCTTTTTATTTGTAGCAATTGCTGCATGACTTCTTCAATGCTCTTCTTTAATTCATCTATATTCTCCTTAAACTCTCCTTTCACATTTAGGTTTTTAAATGCAGATATTATCTCTCTCATTTTTCCAGCTTCATTCATTGCTTCTTTGACTTTGTAGAGTCCTTCATTAATGGCTTTTATGTTTTCACCAATTTCATCTAATTGAATACCTCTTAATTCTGCTTCAAGTTTCATTATCCTGCTAGAGTTATCATTTATTTTCACATTTATCTCATTGAGTATTTGCATCATCCAATCGATCTTTTCTGATAATTCTTTTGTACTGGATTTGAACATACTTTCACCTTTTTGCTATATTTTTTGGTATTAAAATGCTGTTGTAGAATCCAGTGTTTATGTTGCATGAAATCTTGGTTTTAAATATGTTGTTTATCCCTCTAATTTTGGATGAGAGGGGATGCGCGAATAATGTTCTTAAAACGTTTTTTCAAACGTGGGTCTTCGTATTTGGAGAATCCTATGGATTTTAAGATTTTTAGATCAAAAGTTCCCATAAATGCAACTATACTTGCATCATATAAAGTTTGTAATGATCAAGTTAATGTGGTTATTGCAGATGATGATGGTGAAGGATTATATATTGTATTTGAACCTGAGCTTATGGATCTGGAATTAAAAGTTTACAGGGAATTATCTAAGATATTGCGATTTGAATTAAAGATACCTCCCGCTTTGGAGGCTGGTACTAATTTATTCAATTATATACATGAGCAAATATTTAGGGTGGCTGAGAATTATGGGTTTAAAAATCTTTATGAATTGAGTTTGAATCGTGTTGCATATTATATAGCTAGAGATTTGGGTTATGGTTATATTGAACCGTTAATTCAAGATTCGGAAATTGAGGATATTAAGTGTGTAGGTCCCAATATCCCATTTATGGTTTGGCATAGGAGGTTTGGGCATCTGGATTGGCTTACAACGAACATTGTTTTAAACGAATATGAATTAAATTCGCTGGCTTCTAAGCTTGCACATATGTGTGGTAAACATGTCTCAATAGCATTTCCAATAGTTGATGCCATATTACCTGATAAGCATAGAGTTTCAATATGCTATGGGAGAGAAGTTAGTGCTAAATCCACTAATATTTGTATTAGGAAGTTTAGAGAGAAACCTTATACCGTTATGCATTTAACGTATGATTTTTCAACTTTAAGTCCTCTCATGACTTGCTATTTGTGGTTGTTGATTGAAAATAGAAAGAACATATTTGTACTTGGAGGTACTGCGAGTGGTAAGACAACTTTACTTTCCGCTTTAAGTGCATTGTTTAAACCAAATTGGTCTGTTGATTCCATTGAAGATGTTCCTGAGCTTAAAATTCCAGTTAAAGGTTGGGAGCCACTTGTAGCTAGGCATGCATACTTTATGGATGATAAGCAGTTTGAGATTACTCTATTCGATTTAGTTAAGGTAGCTATGCGTAAGAGACCTGACTATATTGTGGTTGGAGAAATTCGTGGCGAAGAAGCTTATGTGTTATTTCAAGCTGCAGCTACAGGGCATGGATGTATGTGTACGATGCATGCTGATTCTATAATTTCCGCTATTAAGCGCTTATCTTCGCCGCCCATGAATGTATCCCCAATATATATTCCACTAATGAATTGTGCCATCGTATTGAAGAAGATTGAGGGTGCAAGAAGTGTTAAGAGGAGGGTTATTGGTATTTATGAGATAAAATCAGCCGACGATTATATTGAGGTTTTCAAGTGGGTTCCATCCCGAGATATCTTTGCGCCGTCCACTGTTGATTCACTATTATCTTCAAGTTTCCTTCTAAGACAGATCGCTGAGGAGAAGGGGGTTTCGATAAATGATATTTCACATGAGTTGAAAATTAGGTTGCAGTTTCTGGAAGATCTACATGCTCATGGTATACGTGAATATGATGATTTCATCGATCATCTTAAACTTTTCTATTATTCAAGGGGGTCTGAGGTGATTAGGATTGCTTTGGAAAGGTAAGAGTGTTCAAGTTTTTCCAATTTCTATAGCATATAGACTTTTTGGTAATTTTGCAAATACTATTTCTCATAAGCTTAATTTAAGTGAAATTATAGTTCGTTCTGGTTTAAAGATAAGTCCTCAAGGGTACTGTTCGATTTTCCTATTCTACCTTTTACTCATAGTTTTACCAGCATCCACAATTGCATCTATTCTTCTTCTGATTTTGTTTTCTTCATTTCTCTTCCTTGTATTGCCACCTTTATGTGCATTATTCGTATTTTTAGTTTTTCATTTTTATCCTAGGGTTAGAATATCCTTACGTGTTAGTGGTGTTGAATCCGAACTTCCTTTCATATCAACTTATTTTAGTATGTTGAGTTTATCTCATGTGCCTCTATTTAGAGGGTTTGAAAGATTATCTTCACAAAACGTTTTTCCATGGTTTAAGTTTGAAAGTGAAGTCTTCTTTACTGATTATAAGTTTTTTAGTAAAGATCCCATGCAATCAATTAAGTTCTTAGCTTACAATCATCCATGTAAAGATTTCAGGGATTATCTTGATTCATATATTAGGTCTGTTGAGAGTGGTGGTTATCCATCTTCTTCTTTAATGGATTACACGCTTAAATTGGGTGAGCGGTTTTCAAATAAGCTTAAGAATTTCGCTAGTGATGTGAACGTATTTGGCGATCTCATAGTAACACTATTCCTATTTCTCCCACTCGGCTTAATTGGCATATTTATGATTATGAATCCATTAAATGCATTGTTATTCCTAAAACTTTATGCTTTTATTTTCACTCCACTAATAGCATTTTCCATCTTCATTATAATCGATTACAGTCAATTGAAATTTCCATTTAGGTTTAGTAATTATAAGCGGGTATTGCTCTTCTCGATCCCTTCTTTCTTCATAACGTTACTTATACTCTTGAATTTAGGTGTGAGCTTTCCACTTCTTTTCACAATTTCTTCTACGGTTTTATTGGCTCCTTTAAGTATTTTTCACGAATACAATGTTATTAAATGTAGAGTCATAGATTCTGGTCTTTCAAAATTCATTAGGGATATATCCGATTATATTAAGGTTGGTTTAAGTGTCGAGAATGCTTTAATACTTGCCTCTAGCAGATCTTATGGTAAAGCTTTAGATGATATTATTCGTAGTATAAACCTTTCCTTGACGTCATCCATGAAGTCTATATCAGATATATTCAATGATATTATTTCTAGGGTTAATTCATGGTTTGCCAAGAGGATATTTTGGCTTTTTGGGGAAGCTGTATCTACTGGTGGTGGAAGATCTGAAATTTTCTCACATCTTTCAAAGTTCTGTTGGGAGTACAATGAATTTAAGCGTAGAGTTGAAAATGAATTGAAACTCTATATTTTGGTGGGATACTTCTCTTCACTCATGCTCATATTTGTCTCTTACCAGTTAATTGGGTTCCTTAGCTTTTTTGAATTTGGATATTCTATTCCGAGTCAGATTATCTTCTTCAATGTTGATAAAAGTGTGATTATTGAGTTAAATTCAACCATAAATTCTATGATAATTTTAACTTCATTCTTCATAGGCATACTTGTAGGGAAAATTTCTGGTGGAACTATCTTTGCAGGTTTTAAGCATGCATTGGTATCTTGCTACATTTGCATCCTTGGAATTTATGGTGGTGCAAGGTTATGGTAAGAAGAAGGATGCTACTCCTACCATTAATGATTTCACTATTATTGTTACTTTTGCTCCCAAACTCTAATTGCATCCTATATTACCCCCTTGCTCCACCATTCAATGAATTTCAACCTTTCTACTATACTTGTGGTACTGGAAGTTTCACTTATAGTTATGATAAGAATCGAGGTTTACTTAAAGCTATATGTTCTGCCACGAAGAATATAGGATCCTTATTGAATGAAGCTGATTTAACCCTCACCTTTAAAGGTTACCTTATTTCACCATTTAGTGGTGTTATCAAGAAGTTATCGATTAAATATACACTTATGGGTAAACTATACGTTAAATCCATATGTCTCCCTAATACATTTTCAGCTGAAGCTAGCATTGAGGTTTATGTGGACTTCATGAATTATAGAGTTACTTTGGCTTCAAAAACTCTTACCCTCTATTATTCAGGTGAAGATCAATATGTTTTTAGTGATCAATATGTTTCTGTTTATCAAGATCTGGATTTAAATGTTTTTAGTGGTGATAGGCTTGACTTCTCAGTTATAATGGTTGTTAGAAGTATAGCTACTGGAGCTTTAGAGGATTACGCATATTCCTTTGCAGACTTCTATAGTGGGAGTTATGGTTTACGAATAACATTGTCTATAGGCTATTTTGAGAACTCATACATTGTTGGCTCTATAAGTGCATCTAAAGGGTATATTGGAGACCTAATATATTTAAGTGGACGCTTGATAAATAGTCGCGGTAACGGTATTTCGAATGCGAAAATCGATTTGTATATGGATTCCATGTATATATCATCGAATCATACCGATTCTGATGGCTCCTTTACGTTTTTATATGTTATCCCAAGTGATATACAATTTGGTAAGAGAATTTTAAGAATTGTTTTTGAAGGGGATAGTAGCTATCTTCCTTCTTCAAAGGATTTTAATTTAACAATACCATCCTTCTCCTTAAGTTCCTCCTATAATTGTATTCGAATACCATTGGGTTCTGCAAGGGGGATTGACGTATATGTTGGCGATCTATATGGCTATGAACTCCCTGTGCAGGTTACAATAGGATCTGTCCCAAGTTGGCTTAGTTACAACGTGGTGGGTGAGACTAGAGGTATTCCTCCATTCCAGTTTCACATAGACTTCACATCTTATGATATTGGGGATTGCTTCATTGAAATCTTGGCCGTAGGTTCCGATGGTCAGAGTAGAAAGATATTACTGAACGTTGAAAGTTATGTGGCTCCCTCATATTCAATTACCGTTAACCCAACTTTTAATAGCGTCTTTAAAGGGTCTCGTGTACTCTACAATGTAACTTTAACTCCAATTAATGGTTATAGTGGTGTAATCACATTAAGTGTTGAGGGTAATCCTCCAAACTGTTTATATAATTTTTCCATTAATCCATTGTTCATCGATTCCTATGAAAAAAGTGTAGTCCTCGAAATTTATGCTTCTCCTTCTTCTATTGAGGGAGTGTATGATCTGATAGTAAAGGGTGTTGATCATAATGGGTTGATAGTTTATAGTAATCCATTTAAATTGGAAGTTAAGCAAGGGCGATACTTCAACGTTTCCATATATCCAACATTTATATCTATTCTTGAAGGTGAAGATGCACTGTTTTATGTTAGTTTAACTTCCGTTAATGGGTTCAGCGGTTATGTTTCTCTCGAAGTTTTATGTAATGCAAGCTACTCGGATTTCTTCAGATATAATTTTTCTAGAAACCCAGTTTACATATCAGATTCAAATCCTGTGGAAATCGTTGAGTTACGTGTAATTCCATTATCAAATTTAACTGGAATATTCAACTTTAAATTACATGCATTCTCCAGTTCACATAATGATTCGTGCACATTTTCCATTGAAATTAGGCGACTTGCTTCCATCGAATTATATTATGTCAACTGGATGTATGGCTATTGGTATTCAGAGTATAGATTTCTACCATATGAAGCCATGGGGATTATAATTAAATATCAGCCTCTGAGGAATCTCACGTTGATTCTTCCAAATGCCGTTTTCGGCGATTTTAACGTTTCACTCATACCAGTATCAACTGATGAAGATGGGTTATGTAAACTCATAGTTTATTTAAATGGTATAAATTGCCCCTTAGGATCCTATGAAATCCTACTTTCAGATGATTCTGGACGTATTGTAGGTAGAAATAGATTTTATGTTGACGGATTAAAAGTGTATTATATTGTAAATAATGATTATAGTTGCAATGAAATATTATTCCATTTAACTTGGAGTCTCAACAATGAGAGTTTAAGGTTTAGAGGGGGGGCTCTTCAACTTGTCTTGAACTCCACATATGGATATTTTAGGAGTTCTCCAATTGATGATTTTGGAAACGCAAAGTTTATTGCTCCCCCCATTAACTTTAATGATTCACTTAAGTTCTTCGTATACTATGTTAACTCCCCATTCACTATCAGATCTACGAATTCAAGTTTATCATATGTTGTTATTCCATTTAAACGTATACAATGTGATATCCTAAGATTTTTGGTAAAAGATTTATCTTTCAATATCAACTTTAAATTCTATTATTCCAATGGTGATCCAGCACATCTAGAGCTGCTGTTAATGGTTTATTGTAATGATACTGTTATCACCAAACTTAATTATAAAACTGATGAAGATGGAGTTGCTTCTATGACTTTCAGAATACCCTTTTACAAAAACTTTACAATCAAGTTACTTTGCAGAGACATTAGTAATACGTGGGTTTCCAGACTAGATGAACTATGCGATTTATGCTGGAATGAAAACATTGGTGTGCTGTTATATGTTAATGTTGAGGGGAGATTTGCTAATTTCACTTTAACTTCAAAATCGAGCTTCATGGATTTCAATTGTACACTGAATGTGATGTTTTACGACGAATTTGATGAACTCTTCTACTCATCATCCATCACCATAACATTAACTCATGGATCCATAAAATTCTATACATTCTCTCTTCCAAGGAGAATTCATAAAATAGTGCTTACTGTTTACGCATTTGGATATGAAGTTTTTGAGGGATTGTGGATTGATGGTGATTATTCATGGAAGAAGTTGTAGAATATGTTTTCGCTGGATTCATGATCTTCTTACTATTATCATCTAGTGCAAGCATATTGAGTTCCACTGCACAAAGATACTTTCATTTTACAACATACTCTAATGATGTAATAGTCAATCGCCTACTATACTCAATAGCTCCTGAGGGGAGGATTGATCCATTCACTCTTCAAGCTTTATCCCCCATTTACTCACAAGTTTTCGGCTATTACTTAGACTATGAGTATTTGAAGAAGACCATTAACATGGAAGATCACGTATTCTCCATCCAAATATCACCATCCCTAGATGTTAAAGTGTACTTTACTGGTGAGTCTGTGATTATAAGATCCCTCGATATCGTTAATATGAAATCTTGTGGTAGAGAAGCCTTCGTTTATATATTTAGTAATGGAACCTTAACCGATTATTACTATATAAACTTGGATAATGGTTTTGGAAGTATTTCATTGAAGTACAAGCCTCAATTGGTGGTTGTATTTGTTAGGCATGGGCAATTGTTTGGTATCGGTTTATATGGAGATTTCCAAATGAGTTACATGATTGCACGACCAACGCAATTCTATTTGTCCAATCTTGGTGGTGGATACTATATTGTTGATAGTATTTTTGGAGCCTCTTCAGTCATATTACTTAATGATAATGGAACCTCGTTTTACAGTAGAGTTTTTAAAAATTCAATCAGCATTTCCAATGACTCCTTAGAGCTCTCATTTTTTGCCAGTGGTTTTGGAAGTCTCCATATGGTTTTTGGAATTTGTGGATCTAATTGCAGTGATTCTATGGTTTTAGCCGATTTCTTCTTCACAATCAATTCCAGTTGTGTTAAGAGTTTTACCTTCCACATACCCCTACTGAAGGAATTTCATGGAAGTAATGTGAGATTCTTTCTGAAACTAAGTTCAAGTGGGAATGTGTATATCTATCTTGGTGGATGGACTCATCCTTTCATTTTGAAGTTAAACAATATTGTGTCATCGTCTCATCATAGCTCATATATACCATGTTTTAATGTTGATAAAGTTTGGTTGCTCTGGTTTGATAAGAGTATTAATGTGAATACGATGCCAAATGTAAGTCCTCCTTACGTTATGATCTACACATTTAATGGAGTATTTTACGTTGCCTTTATTCCAGAATTGAATGTTTCAATAGGCTTTCTAAATGAAGGTGATTCTACTTATAGTTTTCTCAAAGTTGATGCATACCATTCATTGCTATGTAAAATTAGGGTTAAGAATAGTGGTACTTGCATGTGTAATTCTGGTTTACCGGGACTTAACAATTTATGATTTAGTAGATTGGTGGTGGATATGGCTTATCGTGGTTTTTCAAGAATAATTGAAGTTCTCATCGCAATGATGATAATAGCGTATTCCACCATAACAATCCCCATGATAGTATATGATTATACCGTAGATAATTCCCATCTTCATTCCATAGCATTTAACATTTTATACACACTTGATTCTAATGGGGATTTAAGTGTAATCGCCTATAATGGGGATTGGGATTTATTAGTGAATTACATTAAACTTCTCATACCACAAGAATTGAGCTTCAACTTACTAGTATATGATGAGAATCATAACTTATTATTCTCGTACATTTCCAATTTCAAGATATTTAATTCCATGGTTAGTGCACCATTTGTCTTGAAGTTGAGGGGGGTGACTAGAATAATTGTTCTGCAAGTTTGGGTGTAGAGGACAAATATTAATACTGTTTGCAGTATTATACATCTCCTTAATTTATCAATTAATTTATCTAACCCCATATTACAGAATAGACATTGATGTTCCATCTAGCTATATTCAAGCTTTAAATTTGATATTTAAAAGGTTGATATGCGATGCATTGGTGCATCGCATTAATGGTGGAGAATTCACTGATCGTTTAAATCTAAATTTACATGACATTATGAATGTTTACCCATTAATAGTTGAATTGTCATCATATACTGTTATTTTAAAAGATGGGTATGTTGGAGCCTCAGTCACGTTACAAGTATATGATTTCAAATATAGGTGTAGGTATACGTTTAGTTATAATTGTTGTTTAGGCTTTAAAATAGTTAATATAACAACTTCAAATTCGTATGTTCCAACATTTAATGATGTTGAGATGGTAGTTGAGGTTTTCGGTGATTCTGAAGCTCTACTTAAACCGCCAACATTCATGGTTTCATACATCTATAATGGGAGTACTTTCACTTTTTATCCAGATTCTAAGAGTTTAATGAATGGGCATTACGTTATTCGTTTTATAATCCCGTTGAATGTGCATACTTTTATATTTAGTGTAATTGATTGGAGAGGGGTGAAATGCATTGGGCAATTTAAATTCTAGAGGTATTTCCAATATTTTATCTAATGTGATTATGTTCATGGTTTTTATCTCACTATCTTTCATTTGCCTTCAATATGGAATGATGTACTTGAGGAATTTGGAATGTGGTTTAAGGTCTGATAATGCAGTGGACTTCTTGAGATATGTGAGGTTAGAGGCTGATAAACTATATTTCATCGATGATTCAATTATGATATTCAATCCACATTACATTATTAAATTGGATGATTGTTGCAATATAACAATCATCGTTAACGATATATGCTTAGGGAATTTTAAATCGTCAATTTTAAGCATACAGGTTTATGCTTCTTCTCCGAATATATACTATGATCAACCCATTCAACTTAATGGTACTTGTTTTTCAATATATGGGCATGGTGATCATATACATCTAATACCAGCACTTTCAGTGTATAATTTAGGTTCCAGAATCTATTTGAGATTAATGGTTTTGAAAAGTTCTGGTATCATCAGTGGAAACTTTGTTTTGAGAGTTAGTGATTCATTTAAGTCTATTTACACGTTTGAGTGTGCTGGTCAGCTTAAAATATCACTAATTTCTAGTAATGATCATTATTCAACGATTATTACATCAAGTGGTCCTGTTATATTGGTTTTTGAGGTTATTTCTGTGGATGTGATGCCCATATGACATCTACGGAGATACCTTCATCAGTTATTCTGGTTGGGCTAATACTATTAGTTGGTTCGGTTTGCTTACAGTTTTATACTTCCTACAATACCTACGTGTTAATGCTCGCTGAAATTAATGATGTAAAATCATTTTTCTATAAGCTTGTTGATGGTATTGAATCTGGTAAAATGGTGGTACACACCTTTTCTTTAAAGTATGGTGTATTGGAGTTTTACATTAACGGCTTCCAGATTATAAATTTTGATAACGAAACTCTGTTGTCTTCTTTCTCCATTAACTTGAGGTATGTTTATCGCAGCTCCTTATATCCATACGGGAATGTAATAATTGAAGAAGGTAATAGGACTTACTTCTCTTATTCGATAATAGCAAATGGGAGTATGTTGATCCTTAGTATTCATCCGAGAATAGTTTTTAATGGTAACTCAGTATTGATTGGGGCTGTATTGTTCAATATTAATAGTTCATTGAAGATATCATGTGGGAAATATTCTTTCTTTCCATACATTAATATTGTAAAGAGGTTCTATAGCCCTACTAACCCCAAAATCTCATATATGCAATTGTATAGTCCAACATGCTCATTTATTTGGTCTTTTAATTCAAGTAGAGTCAATCCATTGATACTTAATTGTATTATAATATCGGTCAATGTGATTGGTGGATAAATATGAGAAACGTCATTTCCAACTCTATACTCAATTTTGGCTTAATCCTTTCTATATTGTTACTTTTAATGTCCATGAGTGGTTTTTATTTCAATATTCTTAATGATGATAGAGTCTATCATTCTTTCATGTATAGTATTAAGGAGTCCATAGTTTACGGAGTTGAAATTTGCAGAATTTTAGGTTTGAATTCCAGTATTTGCATTAAATTATCTGTTCCAACTAGATTTATTGGATATAGACTTTCCATATTTCAGAATTCTTTGATATTATGTTGTGATCAAGGTGAGTTTAAGTTGAGTCTTCCATACTTGATTGATGTGTGTTATGTAAATTCTAACGTTAATTTGTCACGTGAATTCCTATTTGTTTATATTTCAAATGTTGATGGAAAGATTATTGTTTGTTTGCAATTATTTTGAATATTTGTTTTCAATGTAGCCTTTCCTCTTCCAGTTGTTCCTTTATTTTCCTTATGGTTTCTTCTCCGAATAATGGTATTTTCCTCAAGTCTTCTATACGCGCCTTTTTTAGATCTTCTATGGTTTTATACCCTGCTCTATAAAGTAGTCTAGCTCTAACTCTTCCTATACCCTTTAAACTTATTAGTTCCAATAGTTCTGGTTTACATCCATATTCTAATCTGCTAGTTAGCTCAGTTAGTTTTTGTAAGTGATTTATGAATCCCATTAATTTGCTTATTTCTGTGGCTGAGTACATTAGCCATTGTGCTGTAAGTGCTATCGAGTATATGTCTCCAGGTCCTACATCATATTTTTCTATGATTACATCTTCCTTTTCCTCATTTATCCATTCATTCAGCATCATGGCAGTTTTAAGTGCTTGTAGCATTGTTAGCTGTTCGAATTCGTCTGTGAATTCTTTTACATTTACGAGTAGTTTTCCTTCAAGTTCTAATAATTTCGGCATTAATATCTTTCTATCTTTCCTAGTAAGGTGTAGTCTCTGCATGTCTGGGGTCATACATATTAAGTGTATATATGCGAGTTCACTTGCACTATTCTTTCCCTTTAGTCCATTTATGATTCGTATGGCTGATAGTGGATCTATATATAGTTGTGATACTCTTATTCCAAGCTTCGTTGGGTATACTTTTTCATCAATAACTTTAATCATCTCATTTTCCACTAGGAACTTCATTATTCTTCTCAGTACATTTCTTATTTGTCTTTCTTCACCATATTGTTTGTAATAGAACGTTCGTCTTATAAATTCCATGACTTCCTCTTCATTCTTTGCAAATTCTGTGGTTATTATTGCAAGTGTATGTGATCTTAATGCTGATTCTGATGCTAGTCTAGACCATATCTTTTCTGGTGGTGCCTTTACATAGTTTTCCATTAAGAACTCTTGTTCTTGGAGGTTTTTGGCTATTAGTATTGCGTCTCCATATTCATCATATTTTGGTCTTCCAGCTCTCCCAGCCATTTGATGGTATTCGAATGTTGGTATCATTTGATATCCAGTTGAACTATCATATCTATAATAACTCTTTACTATCACTCTTCTTGCTGGGAGATTTACTCCTGCGGCTAAGGTGGGGGTTGCACATATAACCTTTATTTTGGATTCCTTAAATGCCTTTTCAACTATATTTCTATGGGTTGCTGATAATCCTGCATGGTGAAATGCGATTCCATTTTTAATGCATGTGGCTAATTCTTCACTTATTCTTGTGCTTTCTTCTGATGATAGTATTTCGTTGGCTACGTTTAAGAGTTCCTTTTTGTCGTCTGTTTTTAAGTATTTTGATGTTAGTGGTATTAGTTTGAAGGCTGTTTCTCTTGAATCGTTTCTTGTGTTTGTGAAGATTAATACTTGGCCTCCATCTTCTAGGGTTTGTCTCGTTAATGCTTGGCATGGATCTATTTTCTCTTTTGTAACCTCTACTATGTTTTCATCATCGTATATTATTCTTCCATTCACGTAGATTCCTTTTCTTAATGGTACTGGTCTCCAATGACTTTTTACGAGTCTAGCATTTAACCATTCAGCTATCTCTTCTGCATTCATTATTGTTGCACTTAAACCTATAACTTGCAATTGTGAATTTGTTGATAAGAGTTTTGCTAAGACTACTTCTAGGGTTGGTCCTCTGTCATTATCATTTATTAGGTGTATTTCGTCTGCTACTACCACTTTGACTTCACTCATCCATTGAGGTTTATTTCTTAGAATGCTGTCTGCTTTTTCGTTTGTCATGACTATTATATTGTAGTTTTTGAGTTGTGGTTCTGGATTGTCGTAGTCTCCAGTGCTTATGGCAACTTTTAATCCAGCATATTCATATTTTTTAAATTCCTCGTACTTTTCCGAGGCAAGAGCTTTTAATGGTGTTAAATATATTGCTTTTCCTCCTTCTTCAAGTAATCTTTTTGTTATTGCTAGTTCTGCTGCAAGTGTCTTCCCTGCAGCTGTAGGTATAGCTATTACTATGTTTCTTCCCTCAAGTAACCCATTCCTCACAGCTTGCTCTTGTGGTGGGTAAAGTTCATCTATCCCATTGTTTTCCAATATATCCTTTATTATTTTAGGTATTGATAGCTCTCTTATCTTAATCTTCTTCATCCCCCATTATGTTGGCATCACATATCCTGGTCTAGCTTCGAATAGTATTCCTTCCTTTAACAACTTCTCTATGATCTCGAGAACCGTGTTTTTCTCTATTCCATGTATCTTCTCTATTTCTTCTGCGGCGAATTCCCTTTTTATTGGTCCACCTATCTCCTTAACCTTACTTCTTATGTAATCCATTATGATGTTCATTTTCTCTCTTTGCGACCTTGTTTTCCCGGTTAATAATACATCTATATCGATTTTCTCGGTTTCAATGTCGTATGCTGTTTTCTCTAATACGTAGTTCATTAGTCTTATTGCTGCTTCTGCATCATCTTTTGTGGCTACATCTCTTAAGGCCATTTTTGCTCTTGCTTCTGTCATTCTCACTAATGCTTCCAGTTGTCTTGGGGTTATTGGGATGCTCCCTCCACTCTTCCCATGCCTCCTCATTTCAACATAATACTCTTTTATTTTTTCCATAGCTTCATCAGATAATCTTGGTTTAACGTTTTTCCTCATGTATGCTATATACTTCCTTAGGAGTTCAGGTTCTATTGGTGGTGGTGAAACGTACCCCCTTGTTTGATGTAATCTAAGTATGTGGTCACTCATTTTCGTATCTCTTTCTTCATCTGGCTCATCTTTCAATGGGAATATTAGGTCAAATCTTGAAAGTATTGTGATTGGAAGATTAACGTTTTCAACTATTGATTTTTGTTCCACGAATCTTCCAAGTGTTGGGTTTGCTGAGGCTAATATTGATGTTCTTGCATTTAATGTTGCAACTATACCTGCTTTTGCTATGCTCACTGTTTGTTGTTCCATCACTTCATGCATAGCTACTCTATCTTCATTCCTCATTTTATCTATTTCATCTACACATGCGATTCCCCCATCTGCTAGTACGAGTGCTCCTGCTTCAAGGTACCAATCACCAGTGCTTCTATCCTTTACTACTGCCGCTGTTAATCCGGCGGCTGTGGACCCTTTTCCAGAAGTATATATCCCTCTTGGGGCTATTCTGGCAACGTATTGTAGTAGTTGGCTTTTTGCAGTTCCAGGATCTCCGACTAGTAGTATGTTTATGTCTCCTCTTATTCTTACACCATCTGGTAAGGTTTTTTGCACTCCTCCAAATAGTAGGTATGCTATTCCTTCCTTCACTTCTCTATAACCATATATTGATGGTGCTATTGATTGTATGATTTTCTCATGTATCATTGGATCTTTTGCCAAAGTCTTAATCTTCTCTTCATCTTCTGGTGTTATTTCTATTTCCTCCAGCCCCTTTTCTGATAACTCTATATTGTTTACTTCTATTTCAGGTCTAAATGTTGTTCCCATCCCAGTGTGTTCCCTTACTGCTTTCAATATTCCCACGACTATTATTCTATCACCGGGTTTAGCTACATCCACTAGATCTTCTCTTGCAATGGCTTCTATTGATCTTGGGAGTTGGGCTGGTGGTAGTTCTTCTGGTCTTTCTTGTATTGTAAGTCTTTGCCAATCTATGAATTCAGATTCTTCTGGGATTAACTTGAACACTCTACCTCCACAATGTTGGCATTTTTCCGGTGGGCTTATCTTTTCATTTAAACTGACCGCTTCTACATAGGTTATTTCTGAGCATCTCTCACATCTATATGCTGCTTTCACTATCTGTTGTTTTATTGATGATACTCTTGTGAGTATGCCTTCTATCATTATTAGTTTTCCAATGTGTTCTGATCTGATTTTCCTTATAGGGATTACTTCTGGTAGTTTTTTGAACCTTGCTATAAACCTTTTTACCTTCCTTGCATAGGTTATGTTTATGCTACTCATCATTACATCTCTTATGGCTGCTGAGGCTGCTTCAATAACTTTGGTTGGTTTTTCTATTAATTGTTCTGCGAGTTGCGGGTCGTACTCCAGTAGGTCTTCAAAATTTATTACTAGGTGTTTTTGTCCAGTTACAACCATTTGGCTTAACATGTTTTTGTAGTAATATTCTCCAGCACTGTTTTTGAATGATTTTAGGAAATCGGCGAATCTCTCTCTTATGTCAGCTTCTAATAATTCTAGACTACTCATGTTTCATCACCTATTTTTGTTACTTGATCCTTCCACATCGTCAACATCTTCTTTACTTCTTTCAGTAATATCTTTTCCTCTATAGTCATATTTTCACTTATCGTTTGTGGTATTGATTCGGTTATTGCTAATTGCAGTACTTTTTGCATTCTGCAATTCACTATATCCATGAATGTATCCCTATACTTTCTTTCTTCTTGGATTTTTTCTGGTGTTGGGTTTCTTTTGATATCTTCCATTATCCTTTTAATGGTGGCTCTTGCTTTCATGTAGAATTGAGGATCTATTTTCGTTAAATTGGTTTCCCTTGATTCTTTCCAGAGGGCTTTCCTGAGTTCTTTTATCCCCAATTCTTCAACATATTTTAATTCTATTAATCCGTTTTTCACTAGTTTATCTGATGCCCATTTTGGTACTAGTATTTCTACACCTTCTGTGTCTAGATTTATTTTCTCTCCTCCAACCTCTATGGGGGTGGAGGCTTTTTTCACAGTTGCTTTAATGATCTCTGCGTTTGATAGTATTTTTGATGCTTCATTTATGAATTCAAGCATTATCTCACACTAACACCTTCCCTTTAATTTTCCAAGTATTAATTTTTTCCTCTTCTTATTGTTTAATCTGACATGTTAATCTTAATATTTTCCCTTTTATAGTAATAATGAATGGTGTTATTATGTGTTCAGATGTATTTACGCTTTGGACTGAGAAGTATAGGCCTAAAACTCTGGACGAAGTTGTTAATCAGAGGGATATTATACCGAGACTTAAGAGTTTTGTTTCAAGTAAGAATGTTCCTCATATGCTTTTTGCAGGTCCTCCTGGTTGTGGTAAGACGACTGTGGCTTTGGCTTTGGCATATGATCTTTATGGTGCTAATTGGAGGCAGAATATTTTGGAGCTTAATGCTTCTGATGAGCGTGGAATTCAAACTGTTAGGGATAGAATAAAGGATTATGCTAGGACTATGCCTATTGGTGATGTACCATTCAAATTGATTATTCTAGATGAAGCTGATAATATGACTGCGGATGCTCAGCAAGCTTTGAGGCGTATAATGGAGTTATATACTAGGACTTGTAGATTCATTTTGATTGCAAATTATTCAAGTAAAATAATTGAGCCTATACAGTCTAGGTGTGCTCTTTTCCGTTTTCAGCCTCTTTCCAATGAGGATATTGCTGAGAGGTTAAAGTATATTGCCGGTAGGGAGAATGTGAAGTTAACTTCTGGAGGTTTAGAGGCAATATTGTATATTGCTGAAGGTGACATGAGGAGGGCTATAAATACTCTTCAAGCAGCTGCTAGTCTCGGTGTGGTTGATGAGTCTGCTGTCTATAGGGTTGTTGGAAAGGCAAATCCCGTTGAAGTTAGAGAGATGATGGCATTGGCTTTGAAAGGGGATTTTGTAAGTGCGAGGGGTAAGCTTAGGGAGCTTATGATAAATTATGGGCTTTCTGGTGTTGATATTGTTAAGCAAATGCATAGGGAGATTTTCGCGTTGGATATACCTGAGAAAGTTAAGGTGCTTTTGGCTGATAAGATAGGTGAAGTGAATTTTAGGATGGTGGAGGGGGCTGATGAAGAGATTCAATTAAGCTATCTATTAGCATGCTTCTCTCTTTATGGCAGTGAATTGAGGGGTAATAAATGAGTTCTGCAGAGAAGTTGCTGTGGACTAATAAGTATAAACCTAAATCCTTTGATGAGATTATTGGCAATAAGGAGGCAATATCTCAGTTTAGATCTTGGATTGAAGAATTCTTTAATGGAACTGCGAAGTATAAGGCTGCTCTACTATGGGGGCCTCCTGGGGTTGGTAAAACACTTACTGTTGAGGTTGCATCCATAGTGTATAAGGCTGAATTGGTTCAAATGAATGCTAGTGATAATAGGAGTTATGGTGATATTGAGAGAATAGCTATGGCTGCATCAAAACATTTTGGTTTTGGAAGTTCTAGGAAGATAATTCTCGTTGATGAAATTGATGGTATATTGACCTCTGAGGATAGAGGTGGATTGAGTGCGTTAATAAAGCTTATTGAAGTATCAAAGTTTCCAGTGGTCTTCACGGCAAACGATCCATGGGATCCACAGTTTAGGCAGTTAAGGGATATGTGTTTGATGATACAGTTTTATGGTGTTAGAAGTACGTCCATAGTTGGGTTTTTGGAGAAGATTTGTCGTGCTGAGGGGATTTCATATGATAAGGAAGCATTGAAGTTTATTGCTGATAGATCTGAGGGGGATGTTAGGTCGGCTATAAATGATCTTCAAACATGTGTTGCTGGTAAGAAGACATTAAAGTTGGATGATGTTAAATGGCTTGGGTATAGGGATAGGGTTACTCCTGCTTTTGATGTTTTGAGGGGCATATTCTCCTCGATATCATGTAATGCTGCTAGGAGGTACACTATAACATCAGATCTCTCATATGATGAGCTTCTACAATGGTTGAATGAGAATATTCCAATACAATATGGGAACGTGTATGAGCTTATCGATGCTTACAATGCTCTTTCAAAGGCTGATGTCTATTTGGGTAGAATAAAGCGTTCTCAAGATTGGTCTCTATTAAGCTATGCCATGGATCTTATGACTGCAGGGGTTTCCATGGCTAAGAGGGAGAAATACAAGTTTGTTAAATATTCCTTCCCGGAGCGTATTAGACTTCTCCAAAAGAGTATGAGTGTCCGTGAAGTTATGAATGAGATAGCTCTTCTGATAGCAAAGAACTGTCATGTATCTTCACGTACAGCTCTTTCAGAATATTTACCAATTTTGAAGGTAATTTTTACTCATAATGTTAATATGGCCGCCGGGATAGCTTCATGGCTTGGATTTGATGATAGGATGATAGACTTCCTCACTAATAATCCAAGTATAAGTGAGGAGATAAAGAGGTTAATGAAGCGTTGAATGTAATTTTAAGCTGAGCTCTCTTAGATCGCTCATAATTTTCCAAAAGTCCTTCAGCATATGTTTCCTTAAAATTTTCCTTTCATCTGACTCTCCTTCGTTAATCATGTGTATGGCTTTTATAACTTTTTCCACTCCACTATCACTAATCATGTATTTTAATGGGTAATATGCGTCTATGAGATATAGGTTTTCTGGAGGTGCCATGCATAATGGTCCACTATACTCCCATACACTATTTAAGTTTTTAATTTCTCCACTTCCAATTCTTGTTAGTAAGTCTACAAGGTTTCTAATTAGTCCTCTAGCAAATTTTGATCCTATGAATTCTAATGTGAGATATCCATTTTCTATTTTGTCTATTTTTATATAGTATATCCTTCTAATTACAGGTCCCTTAATTTTGTAGCAGAATCTTTTGAAGTTGTGTATTCCAAGTAGATCTTTTGATGCATTTTTCATTTTTTCTAGATCTAAGTCTCTTTTGAAAACTATGTATTTGTAATGTCTATATATTGTGCATCTTCTAGCATCGAAATATTTCGGTGCTTTACAGTAAGCCCATATGGCTATATCTTCAGGTAACTCTGTATTTACTTCATCTACGTTTATATCCTTCACATTTATGGTTACGGTTTGTCCTATTGCATGCACTCCCTTATCTGTTCTACTTGCATAAGTTATGTGAATCCTATTTCCATAGATCTTATTTCTAAAAATGTTTCTCAAAACCCCTTCAATGGTAGGCTTATCTTTTTGGGTTGCAAAACCATTATATTTGAATCCTAAATAGAATACTTTTAAGGCGTAATTTTCTTCTTCCAGTACGGCTCCCTCCCCTCAATGGCTTTTACAAAACATTTCACAAGTTCATAGTCATCTAATTTTTTTCTCAATAAATCTTTTAAGTTTATCAGATTATCGTTTCTCATTAAGCATGGCTTTATTTTTCCATCTGCAGTTAATCTTAGTCTTGTGCATGCTGAGCAGAAGCTCCCATCTTCATATGGTCTTACTATTTCAATTTCCCCTCCACCCCTTAAAATATATCTACGTCTATTTTGCATGTTTCTTCTTACAATAACATTTTCAGCTTCAAGTTTTATCTTCTCTTCAATTGACGATACATCTACATGATATTTTGAGTATATTTCTTCACTTACTCCAACATTCTCCAATTCTATCAATTGAAGTATTAAATCATTCTTCTTCGTAAATGTAATCATTTCATCTATTTGATCATCATTAATCCCCTTTAAGATTACCATATTCACTTTTATTGGGTTTATCCCTAATCTCTTTGCTTCTATAACTCCCTCTATGATTTGTTGTGGGGAGTATTCGCTATTAGTTACATATTTGTATACCTTTTCCCTTAATGATGGGATGTTTACATTGATTCTTTTAAGTTTTGCTTTTGCAAGTTCCTCAACCTTTTCTTTTAGGAGGGATCCATTTGTGGTTAATGATACTTCTTCCATTCCATTTATATGTGATAACCTTCTAACCACTTCTTCTATGTCTCCTCTAATTAATGGTTCTCCACCTGTCAGCTTGACTTTATTTATTCCAAGTTTAACTGCGACTCTAACTATTCTTTCTATTTCTTCTGGAGTTAGTTCTTCAAATGTCCCCTCTTCTCCCTCCATATGGCAGTATATGCATTTGTAATTGCATTTATGTGTTAATGTTATTCTTAAGTTTACGATGGGTCTCCCATATCCATCTATTAATGGCATGTGAATCGTCGATTAGAGTGATATCTCTTTCTTACTTTTTAACGTTACCTTTATCCCATTGATTTCAGTATGTGGGTATCCTCCTTGCTCATCTTTCTCATACTTCTTGACCATATCCCATATAGTTATTAGCGCAATGGCCGTGGCTGTTATAGCTTCCATTTCCACCCCTGTTTTCGCTTCTGTCTTTACTGTGGTTTCAACTTTGATTCTTTCATTATCCAGCACTTTTACTTCTACATTTACATTTGTTAATGGAATTGGGTGGCATAGTGGAATTATTTCTGATGTTCTTTTTGCAGCCATTATTGCAGCTATCTTCGCAGTTGAAATTACGTCCCCCTTTTCTATCTCCCCTTTAACTATCCTTTCTATTGTTTCTCTTTTAAGTTTGATTTCTCCCTCAGCTGTTGCTATTCTAATGGAGATGTTTTTGCCAGTTATATCCACCATTTTCACTTCTCCACTCATCTTTTATAGCCTCCTATGTTTTCATAATGAATTCTTCTATTGCTTTTGCAACTTTGTTTTGTTCGTTTATTTTAAATATTCTTATCCTCCCAAATCTCTTTTCCATTATTACCCCCTTCTTTTTCAATTCCTCTAAATGTCTGTTAACTGAAGTGTAGCTTAACCCTGTTCGTTTTGCAAGTTCAGATATGTTCATTTCTTTTTCTATTATTAGTGTTTTAATAATTCTAGTTCTCCCTCTAGATGCAAATATTTCTTCTATGTCCATATTTATCTTCAATTTAATTTATCCCTCCTCAAGCCTTTTTAACAATTCTTTTTCGAGGAATTCTAATGGAGTTTCCACTAATGATATTTGTGTAGTTCTACCTTTTGGTTCCACGTTTACTATCTTTGTGTATATTAGTCCAGCGTTTTTTAGGTTTTGTATGTATTCCCAGATCTTTGTATGGGCTCTTGCTTCCACGCGGTACTCTTCACAGATCATTCTATACATCTTTTCAACTTCCCCTATATTCACGTATTGTTGGTCAGTCTTCTTTAGACATCTGGTGATTGCTAGTAATACTAGTTTCTCATGTGTTGAAAGAGCATCTATTTCCTCCTCCCTTATGCTTGGATGAATCGTTGAGACGGCTATTCTAACGTCATCTATTGTTACTATCCTCCTTCCTTCCATATCAGCTGTTTTTGCAGCTCTCCATAGTAATTCCAATGCATATCTTGCATCTCCCGTTTTTGCAGCTATTTCTGCTATACTCCATATAATTTCATTGCTAACGGTGTTCTCATAAAATGCTTCTTTAACTCTTTCCATCAGTATATCCCTCAATTGCTCTGCTGTATATGGTTTGAATCTTATTATATTTCTCATTAAAACGCTTTGTGTGCTTCTATCTAGTAGTGGTATGAAGAATTGATCTCTAGCTATTAATATAAAGCTCATCCTCTGCTTTTTATTTAGATATTCCTCTGAGGCTCTTAATAGGTCGTATAATGAGGATTCTCCTCCCACCCTTATGAAGTAATCAACTTCATCTAATGTTAAAAGCAGATATTCATCTTCTTCTTCAAGTCTTTCACATACTATATTTAATAGCTCTTGTGTTGAAAGTCCTCTATCTGGAAATCCATCTATTAACGTCTTAACTACCTTCATCAGTATTAGGAAGGGGGTTCTATCCTTATGGCAATTCACGTGGATATATCTTAATTTTATGTTTCTTCTTCTGGCTGCATCTGAAAAGCTTGAGCCGAAGAGCTTTGATGTAGCTGTCTTCCCTGTCCCTACAGGTCCCACTATTAGAACTTTTTGAGTGATATTCCCTGGGGCATCAATCATGCACCTAAGGTAGTTTAATAATTGTCTTATTTCGTTTTCTCTATGAACTAGATTCTGTGGAACATAGTCTGTTGATAGTTTGCTTTCATCTTTGAATATTGTCCTTTTAAATAATTCTTCTTCAATTATCTTTGACAATTTCCTCAGACTTCTTTATTTATTCCAAAAATTTATAAATTTCGTTTATTTAAACTAATTTATAGTAGAGTGTTATGTGAAAGTGATTTAAACTCACAAATATTCCTTCAATTCCCAGACTTCTCCTCGTTTAACTACTGATATGAAAGCTTCATCATTAAATATGTGTATGAAGATAATTACTTCGGGTTCCTTTAATTTCACAATCCATCCATTTTCTGTTATTAGTTTTCTTGCTATGATGTCTATAATTGGTCTATAGGTATTTGACCTATCATAGCTCTTCAATTCAATTTTAAACTTAGTCCCCCTGTTTTCCATTTCCTTGGATAATTTAATGACGTTGTTTATAATTTCTGTGGGGTTTGATTTCACTACATCACTTATTGGTATAATTCTCTTAGCTTGACTTACAAAGCATTTTTTCAGTATCCTAATAATCTCTAAGCCATTCAATATTGATTCAATAATCACTATACCGGGAATATCTAGGATTCTAAACTTTGCATTTATGTCGTATGGTAATATACAGTCCAATATTTCTATAGCTGCTTCTTTTTCATATGCTCTTTTTACAAATGCTAATACCGATGGTTTGATGTTATTCAAATCGATATCAATTCCAACTCAATCTAGATAGAGATAAATTTTTCTTACACTAATTATAAATTGAATTATTGGGGATGATGACTCTAGCCCTTATGATCATGTAGATGATTTAGATCTTGAGTGCTGAACCCATTTCCATATTATGAAGGTATAAGGATCGATTAGCCAAGTTATCCTTTTATATCCATTGTTAACATTAACATATATTCATGAAATTGGTTGTTGCTGGTGGAGCAATACTTAATGTTGATGAAATTTTTAACGCCATTACTGAATTGGCTGGTGGTTCTGGTTGTAAAATAGGTATAATTCCCCTTGCCAGCGATTCTCCATATGAATCTTGGAATAATCATAGAATATTATTTGAAAAGTCTGGTGCAAAACCTGTACTTGTGGACATTACTTCGGAAAACTATAATGTTAATGCTTTTTCATCGGAAATTTTTGATTTAATTTTAAGTTTAGATGGAGTGTTTTTCACAGGGGGTTCGCAGGAGAGGGTGGTTAAAGGATTAATAGTCAATGGTAGTGAAACCCCTGCTTTGAAAGCCATAAGAATGCTGTTTTCAAGTGGTAAGGTTATTTCTGGGTCTAGTGCTGGTGCTGCAGTAATGAGTAACCCAATGATATATGGAGGTATGGATATGGATGTTGTAGTTGGACGGGGACTCGGTTTTCTAAGAGATGGAGAAGTGATTGTTGATCAACATTTTATACAGAGGGGGAGATTTCCGAGACTTTTTGAAGCTTTATGGAAAACTGATGTCAAGATAGGTATTGGGATAGATGAAGGTACTGCATTAAAGGTTATTGATGATATTTGTGAAGTTATAGGTAAATCTGTCATAGTATTGATTGAAATGAAGTGTAGAGATTCATTTAAATTATCTTACTTATCCCGTGGAGACAGAATAAACTTAAAAAATTTAGAAGTTCATGTAAATGAAAGTAAAAAGGTTCTGGAAAAACCTAGGAGTATGAGTAAAGGTAAAATATGTTTATTTGACATATTAAATCCGCAAGAATTCCAAAATGCTATAAACAGATTGTATCGAAGTGAAGAGGGGGTAGTTGAAGCACTTGTAATAAGGGTGCTTGAAGATAGGGGTGATGAAAAGGTTGGATACGCCTATAGATTTATATTTGAAAGGGGTTCCAATACCACTTTCTATTCTGAAATTGGAGATGAAAAAGTAGTGACTGCTAAGGATATAAATCTGCTTGTAGAGAGGAAACCTATGAAATTATTGTTGGGATTATGATTTAAATTGAAAATTGTCAGCAACGAGTTATTTTAATGTAATGAATTAAGATTTTTATCTTTTATTTTTTCTAGGTGTTTGAGTGTTGATCATATTGGTGGAGGTTCTTTCCCACGATGTTTACGTATTGATTTACACCACTTTGTAAATTCTGTTGATGGTTCTTCTTTCTCATATAGTTCATCTCTTACACATTCCAATGCATTTAATTCTAATCCAAGATATTCTGCTGCTGTTTCAATGATGTTATCGTTCTTGGCTTTCTCTTTTATTTCATCAAAGTAATACTTCCACTTTTTGTCTCTTAAAATATGGTGATCTAGTATTGTATGTTTTATCTCCATTTTTATTTTTACAATGTTACTTATTGTTTCATCAATATTTTTTACCGTGTTTGGCATGTATGTTGGGGGGCCACTCAATATTATCATATCCGGTTTTAACGATATTATCCAGTCTGTAAGCATTTTGGTTTGAGGTCCCTGTATATCTGATGCAAAAAGTATTCTTTCATTCTTTTCTTCTATCTCCACCATTAATACGTATCCGAGTTTTGAATTCTCCTCTCCATGTGGTACTGGTTTGCTTATGATTATCTTTGTATCTCCCTCCACAATAACTCTATTGTCTGCAATTTCAATTTTGCATTTAACTTTATTTAATAGTTTCCAGAATATCCATCCTCTTCTCCTTTGATTTAAATTTATGTTGTTCTTGTAATCTTTTATTATCACCCTTTTATCTTCATACAATTTTTCTGCTTCATCTGGTGTTGTCCAAGTCCATAGGTAGTCTGTCATTTTTAATGGTGTATAGTGGTCTATGTGGTAGTGTGTTACTATAATCATGTCTACCTTTTCAGCTAATTGATATATTCTTTTTCTAGTTTCCATTAGACTTCTATATTCCAGTGGATGAGGCATCTTACCATATCTGAATCCAAGAGATGCTCCAGGATCTATTAGCATTCTTGTGTTTTGTGTTTCAATGTATGTACACATTGATCTAACTCCTAAGCTTTCAAATGCTATTGGTGTAACTTTTATTCCCATTTAAATTCAATTTAAATTTATAATCACATTCTTATAATTAAACGGTTGCCTCCTATCTCAGTTCTTATTGTCTTTCTGCTCGTCTATAAACCCCTTCCTCTTCAAGCTTTTAATAACTTTCTCCACGTTTTTCACATCTATATTTAGTATTTTCGCTATTTCTTCTTTAGATATGTTTGGCTCGTTTCCGAGGAGTTTAAGTATTGTTCCTTCCAAATTTGTCTTCTTCCCTCTTCTCTTCATCCACTTTATGTAGCTTATTGAAGATCCTGGAATCATTACTATTTCTCCTACATCTTCATCTTCTTTGATGGGTACTTCAAGTATTAGGTTTAGGTATTCCGGGTCTATACTTATAAGTTTCCCAGTAATAACGTTTCCATCTACTAATTGAACTTTTATGAGTGTATTCTTCAGTTTCATTAACTCCTTGATAAACTTGTTTTTGTCAATCTCATCATACAATAGTTTTTCACCGTACTACTTGTGTGATTAGTGTTTTTTATGTATATATTATTTTCTATTCATTTGTTTTTGTTGGTGCGGCGGCCGGGATTTGAACCCGGGATCACGAGCTTGGGAGACTCGGGTCCTAGACCAGGCTGGACGACCGCCGCTTTTAGTGTGGGGCTCCTCCTAATGCCTTTAGATCATCAATCTATTTAACTCTGATCAGTCATTGCCCCCAATAATATTTATTTTATATTTGTGGTTTTTAAATTTTTAAGTAGGTGTGAGATTGTTTAGGATAGGCTTATTGGTTCCATCTTCAAATACAACTATGGAATTGGAGTTTTGGAGGGTTCTTCCTAGAGATTTTTCTATTCATACAGCACGTTTAAAGCTTAGAGAAGTTACTGTTGAGGGGTTAGAGCTTATGGAGTCTGAGATTGATGATGAGGCTTTAAAGCTTGCTGATGCAGATGTTGATATAATTTTGTATGGTTGTACTACTGGTAGCTTGTTTAGGGGGGTGGGTCATGATAAGCTTATTGAGAGTAGAATTGAGAAGCTTACTGGTAAGCCTGCTATATCTACTTCTGGTGCTGTGATTAGTGCTTTAAGATTTCTTAAAGCTGAGAAAATCTCAGTTATAACTCCATATATTGATGAACTGAATGTTTTGGAGGAAAGATTTCTTGTGGGGAACGGTTTTAAGGTTCTCGATTTAAAGTCTTTGAATATAATTAGGAATGTTGATATAGGTAGAGTGACTCCGAATGTCATTATGGATTTATTCTATAAACTTGATTACTCATCATCTGATGCTATATTTATAAGTTGTACAAATATGCCAACTTTAAATTTGATAGAAAGGTTGGAGGAGATTGCAGGTATGCCAGTTTTATCTAGTAATTCTGCATCAATATGGGCTGTTCTTAAAAGGTTAAATTATGGTTTTGGAATTAAAGGTTATGGTAAACTTTTGGCTTCCATTAGAAATTAATATATTTCATTGATTTGAAAAGTTAGATTATGCAAAGTAAATCTTATAGTTGGGATATCATATTAATAGTTTTAGGTTCTTTCATTCTCTCCGCATGGGGTTTATCCATATTAACATTATCTAACAACTTCGTTTTACACTTAATTTATGGCTTCTTAACTTGTACATCTATTTTGATGGCTTATTATGCCTTGAAATATAAGTTGTTGATTGGCAAGTTGTTATTGGCTTTTGTTGGAGGAATTTATGGTACTATGGTTGTATTCCCATACGTTGTAGGTGATTTATCCCTATTCAATTCTATGATTATCTCTGGGATTGGTATGTTGTTATTGATTTATGGTTTTCATGGCATTGAATAGTTTAATATTCCACATCCATATGCTCATGTAATTTCATCAATATCTGAACTGTGCCCCATCAATTATTAATTATTTAAATTCATATTTCATAGAAAGGTTCTTTTATATTTATGGACATAAAACTAATATATATGTTAAGCTTCTAATCTTTCCGGAAGTATGCTTGGTGGTTTAAATGATGTGGGTCTTCTTTGCCATGGCTATTGGATTACTCTCAATAACTATAGCTATCTTATTATACAATTACATTGTTAAACAGGATCGTGGTACTGAAAGAATGCAGTTTATTGCTGACGCCATTAAAGAGGGTGCTGAAGCTTATTTGAAAAGGCAGAATAAGACTTTATTCATTTTCGTCTCAGTAATGGCTATAATTTTGGGTTTAATATATTCGATGCCTCCAAAAAGTGTAATTCATGGTTTAAGTATTTCCATGGCGTATGTTTTGGGGTCTATATGTACAACTCTAGCAGCATATTTTGGTATGAAAGCAGCTGTGGAAGCTAATGTTAGAACAACTAATGCTGCTAGAAGTGGTATGATTAAGGCTTTCCCAATAGCATTTTATGGTGGAGCTGTTATGGGATTGTTCGTGGTTGGTTTATCATTAGTTGGAATAAGCATATTATTCTATATATACCGCTTCCTACTCGGCTGGGGTGACCTTGAATCTTCAACTATAGTTTTAGGTTTCAGTTTTGGTGCAAGTGCATTGGCTTTATTTGCAAAAGCTGGTGGTGGAATATACACTAAGACTGCTGACATTAGTGCTGATCTCGTTGGTAAAGTTGAACTTGGAATTCCTGAGGATGATCCGAGGAATCCTGCTGTCATAGCTGACAATGTTGGTGATAATGTGGGTGATGTGGCAGGTATGGGAGCTGATTTAATTGATTCTTACATAGCCAGTATAGTGGCTGCAATGATAATTGGTGCAGAGCTTGGTGAAAGTATATTGATTATTCTTCCATTAATGATAGCATCCATTGGGTTACTATCATCAATAATTGGTGTAATAGTAGTTAGATTTAGCATTAAGGGGAATCCTGGAGCAGCGCTCAATAGAGGTTCATTCTCAACATGGATTTGCTTTGCAATTCTACTACTATTAACCACATATTCTTCTGGGCTTGGTCAGAGATGGCTTGGAATCTTTCTACCAACAGCTGCTGGATTAATTGCGGGAGTCATTATTGGGGTAACATCAGATTACTTCACATCCATTGATAGGCTTCCAGCAAAGAAAGTTGCTGAAGCTTCAACTACAGGTGCAGCAATAAATATACTAACTGGTTTTTCATATGGTTTGATAAGCATAGTTCCACCAGTAATTGGAATTTGTGTAGCAACGGTTGCTGCCTGGTACTTATCGCTATACTTCAATGTAAACCCATTCTATGGTATAGCCATATCTGCTGTGGGTATGCTTGCCACTGTGGGTATGACTATTTCTGCAGATGCTTACGGCCCAGTATCTGATAACTCAAAGGGTATTGCTGAGCAATCTGGGCTTGGGGAAGAGATTGTTGAGATTCTAGATAGACTAGATGCTGCAGGAAATACCACTAAGGCTATAACAAAGGGGTTTGCTATAGGAGCCGCAGCACTAACAGTACTTGCACTATTCTCAGCATATGCACATTCAGTAGATATAGAAGTATTAAACTTAATGACCCCTGAAGTAATATCCGGGTTGATTTTAGGAGGAATGATGCCCCCATTCCTCTCAGCACTCTTAATACTCGCTGTTGGCAGAAATTCTGAGAGAATGATTGAAGAGATAAGGAGACAGTTTAAAGAGAACCCTGGAATCCTTGAAGGTAAAGTTAAGCCTGATTACGCTAAATGTGTTGACATAGCAACGAAAGGAGCTTTAAAAGAGCTTATACCAATATGTTCTCTTGCAATAATAGTACCCATACTAACATTGATATTCCTAGGTAAAGAGGCCCTTGCAAGTTTCCTAGCTGGAAGCATAGTTACTGGAATAATCTTTGCTTTATTCATGGCTAATTCTGGAGGATTATGGGATAATGCTAAGAAGTACATAGAATCTGGGGCTTATGGTGGTAAAGGCTCTGAAGCTCATAAAGCTGCAGTTACAGGGGATACTGTAGGGGATCCATTTAAAGATACTGCAGGGCCATCCTTAAACACCATGATCACAGTAATGTCATTGGTGGCAGAGGTATTTGCACCAATCATAATCCTCTTAATAATATAAAAACATAAAATAAAAGTTATTTAATTTTTGAAATTATTTTCTTAATTATTGGAGGTCCTCTATCAGTTATTATTGGTGCGATCTTTTCCATGATCTTCATCTTCCAGTTCATGGTTCTCACCTCCATACAATTCTCATTTTCATTATTATTATAATGTGAGAAGGGATATAAATTTTTCTCTCTTTTGAATAATTTGAAAAGTGAGAAAACTTTATATTACAGTTTAAACTTTTAATAGATAGTTTATTCAATTTGAGGTGTCCCCTATGAATCTAAGTACAAATGCTTATGATGTGGAAATTAATGAGAAAGATAAAGTGGTAACAGTTACATTTCATAATTCAAATATGACATTTAAGGTAATAAAGTCGGCATTGATACAACTTAAGAGCTATATTGAGAGAGATTATCAAATTAAAATTATAGGTTACATTTCTAAGGAGAGTAGTAATCTAACTGCATTTAAGTTTGCTCTATCTCTTTTCGGTCATGAAAACAGAATAATTATTGAAAACAAATCAAGGTATCATAAATTTGAGAGAAGGAAACTTATGGAAAGAGCTAGAGAACTTAGAGACAAAGGATTAACTGTGAAAGAGATATCAAATGAATTGAAAGTACCAATAAAAACAGTATATAGGTGGATCCATAAATATCCACAATAAATAAATATGCTTTCATTTTTCATTTTACCCAAATTTACTATAATTCATTAAATTTTGGTCACAACCCTTTTAAGTATAAAACACCATAGATACTCTATAGTGATACATCTTGGTAGAAGCATACTGTGTGAAGTGCAAAGCCAAAAGGACCATGGTGAACCCTGAGCAAGTGACTCTAAAAAACGGTAGACTAGCAATACGTGGAAAATGTTCTGTTTGCGGAACAACACTGTACAGAATGGGAAAACTATAAGCGGAGCTCCAAAATAAACTCCAAATTATTTTTTCCAATACAATTACATTGTGAATTGAGAATTATATAGATTAACATAAATCTCTCGCTAGAAACTTTAAGATATTTAACAAACTTCGTCTGATATAATCCCATTTTTGTCTGAATTTTTTAGATTTCTATATAATTTTATCCGAATATCGTACATAAACTTTTAATTATGAAATTTTACATTAATTATTTGCTGAGTAACGTATTGGTGAAAAGCTATGGAACATACAATGCCTCTAATAGGTGAAAGATTCCCTCAAATGGAGGTTAAAACAACAAGAGGTATTATCAAATTGCCAGACGATTACAGTGGGAAATGGTTTATTTTATTCAGTCATCCAGCAGATTTCACACCTGTTTGCACAACGGAGTTTGTAGCTTTTCAAAAGAGGTATGAGCAATTCAAAAACCTTAATTGTGAATTAATTGGTCTCAGCATAGATCAAGTGTTTGCTCATTTAAAATGGGAGGAGTGGATAAAAGAAAAATTGGATGTTGAAATACAGTTTCCAATCATAGCGGATAATACTGGTTCCATATCTGCAAGATTGGGAATGCTTCACAAACAAGCAGAAGGGACTCAAACTGTAAGAGCAGTATTCATAGTTGATCCTAAGGGGATTATTAGAGCCATACTCTATTATCCCTTGGAGCTTGGCAGAAATATTGATGAGATTCTCAGGATGATTAAAGCGCTACAAATCGCCGATAAAGGGTATGCAATTCCAGCAAACTGGCCAAATAATGAGATCATAGGAGACAATGTAATTGTTCCGCCAGCAAATACTGTAGATATGATTAAAAAGAGGAGAGAACAGGAGAAGGCTGGCGAGATCAAGTGTCTCGACTGGTGGCTATGCTATACAAAGGTACCTTCATAAATCTCTAAATTCACTTTTTTAATTGGATGCTTTATGAATTTTATGAACTTTCAATTTCATTTTTAACTTCTCATTGAAGAGGGTAAACTATCTAGTTTTTCCCTCTGATTCATGGAGTCAGTATACTAACTGCTCAACTTCTGTTAATAGCTTGTATTCCCAATTTAATGTTAATCTTTAATTGCTTAAATGTTGATGCCGGGGGTGGGATTTGAACCCACGACAGTCCGGTCTTCAGCCGGATGCTCTCCCAGTCTGAGCTACCCCGGCTACAAAAATATATTATTTCAATTCTTTATTTACTTTTCCTTCATGTATAATTTTTAGATATGAATTTCCAAGTTTTCCTCAAATTACATTTATCTTTATATTAATTGTTAATGAATTATAGGATTGTATGTTGATGTGGGATGGAATTCTGGTTGCTTATGGTGAAATAGCCATTAAGTCTAGTTCTATTAGGCGTAGTTATGTTCGTAAATTGATGAAGAATATAACTCTAGGTTTGAGAAGTGAGGGTTTGAAGTGTAATGTTAAGCATAAGTGGTCTAGAATCATTGTAGATGTTGATGATATCGAGAAGGCTATGAGTGTTTTGAGTAGGATTTTTGGCATCTCCTATTATTCCCCCTACATATATATTGAATTATCTAAACTCGAGGATTTTATGTTTCAAAACTGTGATATACTTCTTGGGGATGCTAAGAGCTTTGCTGTTAGGGTTAGGAGGAGTGGTCAGCATGATTTTAGTAGTAGAGATCTTGAAGTTAAGCTTGGATCTATTATTAAGGGGAAAACTGGATTGAAAGTCTCTCTAGAGTCTCCAGATAGAACTGTTTACGTTGAGGTGAGGAATAATGATTGCTACATTTATTTGTGGAGGAGGGATGGTTTACGTGGAATACCATTGGGGGTTTCTGGGAGGGTTGTGTGCTTAGTTTCTGGGGGTATTGACTCACCTGTGGCTGCTTGGTATATGATGAAACGTGGATGCCCTTTGACCATTCTTCACGCTGATATAAATAATCCCTTGAAGTTTAAGAATTTCATTAATATTGCTAGGAGGATTTCGTATTGGCATCTTGGCGAGGATTTACATGTTTATACATATGATCATTACAAGTGGCTTGAACATATTCATGATAAGGGTGAGAAGTATGTTTGTATGTTGTGTAAGATAATGATGTACGCTGTTGCCAATAAGTTAGCTGAGAAGTTGGGGGCTTGGGCTATTGTTACTGGCGAATCTCTTGGTCAAGTTGCTTCTCAAACTTCAAGGAATTTAATGATTTTAGATTCATATTCCAATCTCCCAGTGATTAGACCTTTAATTTCCTATGATAAGGAGGAGATAGTATCTATGGCTAAGAAACTTGGATTTTATGATTATGCTATTGCAAGAGATAGTTCTGTAAGTTCCAGTATTGACTGTTGGGCTAGGCCTAGACGTGTAACTACGATGGCTGATCCTAACGTTATTTCTAAATTATTACTGGAATTGGACTTCAATTACTTTTTAAATGAATGTGTAACATCCATTAAACCTGTAGATTTAAATGTTTCACTTTAATATGGGGTTCCATGTTTTGATGAAGTAAAGTTTATATTAATGATCGTTATTTTAACTTATTGCCAATTATAAGCTTCACTTAAAGTATTATTTTATTTATTATTTTGCGGGTGTCTTCTATGAAGGTTTTACTGCTTGGTTTAGGTTTGGTTGGGTCAAATATTTGTAGGATGCTTATTGCAAATGACACTATATCTGAACTTATTTGTTGTGATAAGAATTCTGAGAAAATTAATGCTGTTAAATCTTCACTTAAGAATGTTCATTATGATGATTATGTACATGTAGATTTTAGGAAGCTTAATCTATCAAGGAGTTCTGAAATTGAGAATTTTATCAAGGGAGTTGATGTTGTAATAAATTCCGTTTCTCCAACTTTGAATATTAAGATAATGAAGGGGTGTTTGAAGGCTGGTGTAGATTATTTGGATCTTGCATCAAACGAGTATGCAAATGCTGAGCAACTATCTTTGAGTAGTGAATTTGTTCATGAAGGATTAAGAGCTATAATCAATTTAGGCGTTTCACCTGGATTAACCAATTTGATGGCTAAATGGTGTTCAGAGGTTTTAGATGAAGTTGAAGTTGTAAGGGTGAGGCTTGTTGAAGATCAAGTACCTTATTGGCGTGTTTGGTCTTGGTCTCCACATCTAACAATAGAGCACTTCTCTTGCCCACCAATAGTCTATGAGGATGGGCGCTTTAAAATTGAGAAGCCACTGAGTGGTATGGAAGAGTACGAATTTCCAAATCCAATTGGTAAGAAGAGGACTTACTTAATCTATGGAGATGAAATAGCAACACTCCCAAGATATATAAAGCTTAAGAGAATTGATCTGAAATCAGGTGGATCTGAAATAGAGTTTGTGAAGGGACTTTACGATTTAGGTTTATTTAGCAATAATGAAATAAGAGTTGACAGGAAACTTATTTCACCAATAAAAGTGCTTTATAGCTTAGCAAAGAAATTCGATGGATATAATCCTATTGAGCATATACATGGTCTAGATAACATAATTTTGGCTGTATCAGTTGAAGCCGTAGGTTTAAAGGGTGGAGAAAGATCGATTTCAAGAATTAATGCTTTACCTCCAAGATTAAGTGAATTACTAAATATGAAAATAGCCACAACTCCAATGGCTTTCTCTGCAGCGGCTGTAGTGGCATCATCAATTGGTATAATAAAGGAATTAAAAGAACCAGGAGTATACCCACCTGAAGCTTTAGACCAAAAGTTAAGGGGGAATATAATTTCAAAGTTAACTGAGTATTATCAAATCAAGGTATTCCATGAGCCTACAAGGATCATTAAAAGTACAGAATCAAAGTGACTAGGTACACTTTCTTCAATAAATACGATTGTGTAAAGTCATCATCTTACAATAACATAGATAAATAGATAATTGTGCTATTCTCTCAATTTCACTTATTAATAATGAATGATCTGCATCATTTTCTACAAAATCATAAATCCCAAAATCATGATTTTATTTGTTTGGCGCCGGGGGCGGGATTTGAACCCGCGAGTCCCCGAAGGGACACAGGCTCTCCAGGCCTGCGCCTTACCGCTAGGCTACCCCGGCCCACTCTTATTTTACTCCCTTAACTCATAAATAATTTATTTCCACATTTTTGGGTATGTACCTCTCTCCATTATAACTCTCCTGGTTTTCACCATTATACCATTTTCAGCGTCTAAAATTTCTTCACTACTCCTCTGGGCTGTTCCTAAAGCAACTAGTTCTCCTTTCTTCGTCATTAATGCCACTAAATCTCCCCTCTTAATTCCACTTTCAATGGTTAATATTCCTGGTGCTGCTAAGTCTGCTCCATGGCATATTGCATCAACAGCACTGTCTCTTATGGTTATTTTTGGAGTTTCTTCTACAGCTTTCTCCACGGGCAATATAATCTTTCTTAATTCGCTTTCATCCCCCTCTTCAATCCATGTGTCATATGCATCTTTAAGTCTATGTAGAGTTGTTAGTGTTTCATCTTCTTTGAACACTCCACTCCTAGTTCTTCTGAGTTCTTGCATATGGGCTCCTACTCCAAGCACTATTCCTATATCATGGCATAACTTTCTTATGTAGGTTCCAGCTTCGCATCCTATCTTCATCAATACATCTTTACCAGATATTTCTAGTACATCAAGATAGTATATTGTTCTTATTCTTACAACTCTTTTTACCGATGATTTCAATGGGGGTCTCTGATATATTTGTCCAACAAATTCTTTGCATACAGCTTTTATATCTTCCTCATTTACTTTTCCATGTAGTCTCATTACACATATGTATTCTTTTGGGGCTTTGACCATTGCCATCATAGCTTTTGTGGCGTTTTCCAGTGCTATTGGAAGTACACCTGAAACCTTCGGGTTTCCCCGCCCCATTCTAGGGGCTCTAGGGTCCCGGCATGTCCTGCTTTCTTTACGTTCAGTATTCTCTTCACCCATGATGTTATTTCATGGCTTGTTGGTCCAGGTGTTTTATCTAAATTTATAATTCCATATTTTATGTGGATTTGCATTGGTCTATAATATGGGTTTACTCCATACTCTGGGTTTAATGGTTCTTCACCTTTTACTAGTATCTCCCTTTTCCTAGATAGTTGGCTCATAATTCCACCTCAATAAAATTTGATTAGTTGATTGTTTATATTGCTTTGCTCATTTTCAATGGATCTCTATTTTTACTGGTTCCTTCATGTATTCCAATAGGTTTTTCCTGTTTAGTGCTTCTATTACTTCATCGTCTGATGCTCCTGCCTTTATTTCTATCTTATTTTCTGTTGGCTCTAAGTGTTTTATGTTGCTCCTCCTCCTCTTTACTCCATTAACATTTTTTGGTCCAGTTATTAAAACGAACTTGTCATCTATTATGTCTACTATCACACATTTTCTACCAGCTTCTCTGCCTCTAGTTTTTACACATATTCTCCCAACCTCTATTGCTGGCATAGTTCTCCCTCCAGACAAAAGAGATTTTGGCCACTTAATTAAAAGCATTTCGTCTCTCCATATATCTCTGTATCAAGTATATTAGAGTTTCCGATACTTCTTCTTCCCCCCACTTCTCGGTGTTTATAACGATATCGTATATGCTTAGATCATCGAGGTTTATTCCATAAAAAGTCTTGTATCTTGTGGTGTTACTTTCCTCTCTCCTTTTTATGTCATTCATTGCTTGTTCAAAAGTTTTCCCATCTCTTTTCGCAATCCTTTTAGCTCTTTCTTCTAGTGATGCTGTTAGGTATATTTTTATGTCTGCTTTATCTTTTGCTATCCATCCTGTTAAATGACCGTCTATCACCACATTCCCTCTCTCTGCTTCTATTAATGTTCTATTGTCAGCTTCCAGATCGTATTTAGGATCTTTTTCAGCTATTCTTTGAAATTCCTCTAAACTTAAGTTCATTCTGCTAGCTATCTCTCTAAAATATCTCCCTATTGAAAAGTATCTTAAATTAAGTTTTTCCGCTATTTTCTTTGCATGTGTGCTTTTACCTGAGCCTGGTGGTCCACTTACAGTTATAACTATTTTTTTCAATGAGTGCCCTCCCTAACAGCCATTTTTATGAGTTTTTCCAAACATTTATGGTCTAAATATCCGCCGTATGGTCTAGTAGGTCTCTTAGAACTCTTTGGTAGCTTTCTCATTTTTACTGGTGGTAGGTTTGGAACCCCCCTTAATTCTGATTTGCATAAAGCGCATTTAGCTATGTTTGGCCTCCTCTTTTCATAATGTATTGCAATTCTCCCCCCGGGAGTTTTCCTCAAGACGATTCTTTTGGTTCTAGATCTAACGTTCATACACACCCCCTCATGTTAATCTAAATATTTTTTGAAGTATTGGTAGTATAAGTATTGAGCATAATATGTACCAAGATCCAAAACCCAGTTTATATCCCGCAAATGGTATTGGGAATGGTGTTACTACAACATATCCATATTCTGGGTTGCTAAACACGGCGGCAAATATTATAAAGAATATCCATAGTGGAATCATGAATATGAATGTTGGCTTCATCCTCTGTGCAGTTACACTTGCTTCTAATTCTTTTATGTAAGCTTCCTTTTTCTTCAATTTAGCTATTTGCCTTTTATCATTGCTTAAAATTGCTTGTCTCATTTGTAGCTTCCACTCATTTATTTCCATTGTTTGCTTCCTCAATTTTTCCACGTCAAGTAGTAGATAGTTGGCTGCTATGGTTATCATGCACACTAAAATGCTTATACCCATAACTGTTATTGCTGAAAGTGGTGGGTCTCTGTATGGGCCGAAGAGCTTTATTAAGTAGTCTATGATCCAATTCAGCAATTCCCTTCACCATTCATTAATTCTGATAGGTATGTTTATTTAATTTATAGTTAAAAACTTTCTTATCTTTTTTAACTATTTTTCTCCAGCAAGTCTCTTTAGTATTGGGTATGCTTCCATCATTTGTTCTTGTGTTAGCATCCCCCAATACTGGTATATTATGCCCACAACCAATAGTATTCCCATTCCAGATCCTATGGCTCCAAGTAGATCTGCCACTATGGCTATTAATGCAACAATTATTCCGCTTAGTATTGTTAGCGGTGGTATATATCTATTGAGTATCCCCTCTACAATTTTTGGTGAACTTCTAAATCCAGGTATTTGCAGTCCTGAAGCCACTAGTTGTTCAGCTTGATCTTTTGGGCTTAGTCCTGATGCTTGAACCCATATTATTGAGAATGTTACTGATGAAATTATTAGTAGAGCTGAGTATATGATTGCATGTATTGGGTCATTCATAACTGATGATATTCCTGATGGTGGCTTCGTATAGTATGCCAATCCGCCAATTGGGGTGTTTGTTGTTTGGTTGAAGGTTCCAATTAGGTTCAATATTATATTTGTATTGTTTATATTGAATTGCCTCCATATTAGTAGGGCAATTATCTGTATGTCTATGAATAGCATTGATGTGAATATTATTGGTATATTTGAAACGTATAGGAATTTTAATGGTATCTTTGTTCTGATCCCTCTATATTTCGCCATTGTTATCGGTATTTCTATTCTTGTCCCCTCCATGTAGATTACGAAGAGTAGTATTGCGATGGTTACTATCAGCCCTGTTAGGCTTGGGTGTCCATATGGTCTTATCAGGGCGTTCATTAATCCTTCTCCACTTAGTAATGTTTGAGCAGTGTACAATATTGCTCCAACATATTTGCCATCACTTCCAATAACTGGTGAGAAGGTTTCCCAGAACATTTGTTGGGATATGCCTGCAGCTATAAATAGGCTTACCCCACTTCCAAGCCCCCACCCTTTTTGTATCATTTCATCCATTAACATCAATAGTAATGTGGTGATCATTAATTGTAAGAATATAAATATTGATACGTATATGTCTAATTGTCCAAAAGCTCCGCCAAGTATATATGATATCGACTGTATGGCACCCCATATTAATGTCATAAGCTTTTGTGAAGCACTAAATAACGCTCTATCTTTTGGATTTGTTAAATCTATATCTATGATTTTTGATCCAACAAGTAGTTGCATTATTAACCCTGCTGTGACTATTGGGCCTATTCCAAGTTCCATTAGTGTCCCTCTTTTTGATGCGAAAAGCCATCTCATATACATGAATGGGTCGTATCCCAATATTCCTCTTATACCATAAAGAGGTATTTCGCTCATGATAAAGTATAATGTAAGCACTACCGCTGTCCACATCAATCTCTCTCTTAATGGTAATCTCTGTTTTGGTTTTTCAATTTCCGGTAATATTCTTGTTAATGGTTCAAGAAGTTCAATGGTTCTCGGCATAAACTTCACACTAAACTATTGATTTAAACCCTAAATAGATTATGTTAATTTGTTGGTTAAAATTCCAATTTAATTACGTCTCCACCAGCTTCCTTAATTTTCTCCACAGCCTTTTTAGTGAAACTCTTAGCTTTAACTATTATTGGTTTCGTTACCCTTCCTTCACCCAAAACCTTTGTGTATCCAAATTGCGTTACATCGATTATCATTCTTCCATCTTTTTCAATTCCACTCACTTTACCTTTATTTATCAATAATTCTTCTATTTCCCATAGGTTTATTGTTTTATCGATTTCTTTAATGCTTTTTGGCGCTTTGAAGCCGTGTTTACCGAAATAATCTCTATCATATTTTAATATATATGACCATTTGTGTTTATGTAATCCTGCTTTTCCAACTCCACCTTTTTGTCCGCTCCCTCTATGTTGCGCTCCACCATATCCCATGTATCTACTACCCCTAAGTTTTCTACTCTTCTTCTCTCTTCTTACAACCATTTTCATCAACCTCATATCATTTTAATTATCAATTTGTTTATTTCTCCACCTCTATACCCAAGTTCTCCATTTGATGAATAGAATGATTTTACTGATTTCTTAAATCCACCGCTTGGAGGTGTTAATCTAAATACTGGCTTTAAATCTTTTAAATCGTTTATGTCTATTTCTCCATTAAATATTTTTTCTGCAAGTTCTTTTATCCCGTTTAATCCAAGCTTCTCTTTCACGTATTCATCTGTTAACTTCCTGTTTCCCATGAGTCTCCCCCTCTTCTTCAAGACTAATTCTAATGTTTCTAAATCTATTTCCCCCCACGTCACGTATTTTTCAACTTTCTTTACCATTCCAATTATACTCGGATTTGGCTTTAATATTCTCATGTGGTTTGGTTTATTCAATCTAAGCATTTTTAATGTATCTTCATCTTCTTTTGGAACTCCCACGGTTCCTCTAATTCTTATTACTGCTATGAGTTTGCTCATTTTAATACACGTCTCCATCCGAGCCTAAATCTATACGTATTCTTTAAGGCATTGTAAGTTGCCATTATGAAGTTTAATGTTGTTCTTGTTTCCCCCCTTGTGAATGACCATACATCTTGTACACCCGCAAGTCTAAGAACTGCTTTTGCAGGATCTCCTGCAACTAGTCCAACTCCTCTTGGAGCTGGTTTTAGTGTTATTTCGACACTTCCGCTTTTCCCAACTACTTTGAATGGTATGCTGTGTGGTCTATTGCATGAGCATTCCCAACTTCCGCAGCCTCTATTTACTGGTATTATTTTTAATTTTGCATCTTCTATTGCTTTGTCTATTGCGAATCTAAGTTGTTTCGCTTTTGCAGTTCCAACACCAATTAATCCATCTTCGTTTCCAACTACAACTGCAACCTTAAATCTACTTTGCTCCCCCGCATCTGTTTGTTTTTGAACTATGCTGACATATACTACTTCATTTTTTAAATTTGGAACCAATATGTCTACTATTTCCGGTTCTAGTATTGGTAGATTGAGGCTATATAGTTGATATATTGAGGTTATAGTTCCTTCCTTAACTAATCTTCCTACTGTGGTTTTAGGTTCCCACTCAGTTTTTTCCATACTTACTTTCTCCCCCATGTTTACCCCCCTAATTCAACAATTATCTTCTTTTTAACTTTTTCGAATTCCTTTGTGATGTCTTCTGGTCTAGCTTTCCTTTTAATGTACTGGGAAAACCTCTTATTATACTCTTCTGGATTTTCCGAAAATAGTTTTTCTGCATATTCCTTTATGTGGTTCCCTTTAATTCTTTCTTCACTTGGAATCTTTTCTTCTGATACTGGTATGTTTAATCCTGCATCTAAAGCTCCTTTAGCCACTGCAAATACTCTGGCTCCCTTTGTTGGTCTGTGTAATCCAATGTCCAGTATCGCTTCCTTTATCCCACTCTTTACCGCCCTGTATCCTATTAATAATCCTAGGAGGTAACATGCTGGAGTATTTTTGCATGAATACTTCCACCCATACTTCTTAAGTTCTTTTGAATGTGCTGAAACCAATATTTCATCACCATCCATCTTTGCTTCAGCTATTTGTGCGATGACATACATATTGGTTTTCCTAACGACAAGTCTTGGTTTTCTAGATATTATCATTTTTAGTCTGGCTCTATAATCAGTTAACCCCTCCCTCCTCCTTCTAAATGGAACTTTATATCTTGCTCCTTTAGCCATATTACCTCCTCCTAGCTAGATTCTTCTCCTTTATGTATGTTTTTATTTGTGAAATGCTGTTGAAGGCATTCCCTTTTATCATTCTATAAAGCATTCTATATGTGGATTTGCTGATAATCCTTTTAGCTTTAAGTTGTTTTATAAACTTTCTTTGTGCTCTAACTTTCATGATCCATTTAACCTTTCTACTAATGCTTGGTCCTTTTCTGCTTCCAGGCCCCTTCCTTTTACGTTTCTCCTTTTTGCTTATCCCCTTTTCTGGCCTCTTCTTTATGATCCCCTCCTTAATTAATGCTTTTACATCCTCCCTGGTTATTGCTTCTGAAACTCTTTCCAGTTCCTCTGGATTTATCCATATTCTATTTTCTCCAACTTTTAGGATTTCAGCAGCCATCCTCCTTATACTTCTAAGAGTGTTTGGCATATGTTACTCTACCTCCTCAATGATTGTTGGATTTAGAATTTTCAGTCCCAATTGTCTAGCTTTATCGATTATTTCCATCCTCTTTCTTCTACCTACAGTGTGAGCTATTTTTATAGCGTAAATGTTTGGATCTAAACCTTCAAGTTCTTCTGGTCTATACACTATCTTTTCAATGTATCCTGAAGGGTGTATGTTCCGTATTTTTTTCGGACTTCTATAACCCACTTTTACTATAGGCCTATACCCTTTAACTTGTAATCTATGTTTATCATCAAGTCCTTTTGGCTTTCTCCAAGATTCCCCTAATCTCTTTAATCTAAAGCTCCATGGTCTTAGGAATTCTATTTTCCTACTCCTTATCTTCTTTATTAGCTCTTTTATCTTCTCCCTCTCCATGGTTTCATTCCCTCTCATAAACGTATATTCCATCTAGGAATACCCTTGGGTCTTTTCCAATGATTCTCGTGGCATGCTCAATATTTGCGGCTGTTTGACTTACTTCTTCTATATCAATACCCTCTATGATTATTTCATCTCCAGTGACGTTTATTTTTACATTACCAACTATTTTTGCTTTTCTCGGATACTTTTCTCCTATGAAGTTTTCAATATAAACATAATCACCCTTTACCTTTACACTTATTGGGAAGTGTGAATATACTATTTTCATTTTGTATCTAAAGCCTTCCGTAACTCCTTTAATTAAATTTCTTATATGTCCAGCTATTGTTCCAACAAGCGCCTTCTCCTTTTTTGATGGGAAGTATCTTTCCACTATTATCTTGTTATCCTCCAATCTTATCGTTATTTTTCTTGCATATGTAAAATCCCTTTTTATTTCTCCCTTAGGTCCTTTAACTACAATTACGTTGTTATCTTTTAAATGTACACTTACATTTTCTGGTATCTCTATTTCTTCTCTTGCTATGTATGTCTTAGCCATTCATATCCCCCTGTTAATAGACGTATGCTAGTAAAACTCCTCCAATTTTGTTCTCTATAGCTTCCTTACTTGTCATAACCCCTTTTGGTGTTGACACTATTAGTATTCCTATATCCCTTGATGGTAGGAATTGCTTTTCCCATTGAGGTAACTCCTTATATCCCACACTGTACCTTGGTCTTATCGCACCACATTTATTTATCCTTCCAAGCAATTGAACTTTTATCTTTCCAAATCTTCCATCATCAATTAACTCTATTTCTCCGATATAGCCGTTTTTCTGCATTACTTTGAGCACATTTATTATTAGTTTTGATGATGGGGTGATTATACATTCATTTTTATTTCTCATTTCATTGTTCCATATATTTGATAGGGCATTGGATAGTGGGTCTACCATGGTCAATTCAATTCACCTCACATATACTTTTTAAATCCCATTTTCTCAGCTACTTCTCTAAAGCATTGTCTGCAAAGATTTAAGCCGTACTTTCTTATTATCGGCCCTTGATGTCCACATCTAATACATGGTCTGCTACCTTTCCCAAACTTTCTTTCTTTTGGTGGCTTATACTTCCCCATCGTTATCCCTCCACAATTTCAACTCCAAAGTTGCTTTTAAGATATTCCATTGCTTCTTCTACTTTCACTCTCTGTTTGTTTCCCACTTTACTTCTCTTCCTCCTCCTTTTTGCAACTCTGTATCCCGGCTTTTTGAATACTACTGTTACATCCATTCCGAATATTCCTAGATTTGGGTCGTATTTTGTTCCAGGTATATCTAGATGTTCCCTTATTCCGAAAGAGACATTTCCATTTTTGTCGAAGCTTTCCCTTTTAATTACGTTCCCCTTCGCTGCGAGTGCTCTTTGTAGGAAATCTTTAGCTTTATCTCCCCTTAACGTGGCTATGCATGCCATTTCTTCCCCCCTCCTTATGCCGAATTCTCTTATAGTTTTTTTAGCTCTCCTTTTACATGGTTTCTGCCCTACTATTTCCTCTAGAACTTTTACTGCTTTCTCTAGTCTTTCTCCTGGACCAACACTCATGTTCACTACGACTTTATCGATCATAACCTTTTGCATGGGATTTATATTCGGCATGGGGTTTTTCACCATTTTGGCAGAGATATTAATTGTTCATTTTCTCCAATTGCAAATACGTATGTTATGTTTGCTCTTACTAGATTACCATTAAAGCTCTCTATTATGGCTGTTTTGTATTCTCTTTGTATGGGTCCTTCAATCTTGTTTATTCTTCCATATAACCCTCTATTCTTCCCCTTTATTATTAAGGCTTGTATTCCTTCCCTAAATTTTATATGTGCTTGTATGTTTTGATCTGGCACCCCTATCTTTATAACGTCTAATACATCATATACGTCTTCTTCGGGTTTAGCTGGATTCGTCACTTTTATCAATATATTTCTTCCATCATGTAGGTTTAGTTGTATATTCCCTCCTTTAACCATGGTTTTATTTTCTATTCTGCATAGTTTGAATGTTGCTTCTTCTTTCTCTATTGGGTGTAGTCTAAGCCCCTTTACTGGGTCTGGAAGTACGCGATAGTTTTCACCTGTAGATGGTATTGATACTACATCCATTAATCCCACTGGAAACTTCTCTTCTCTTATTATTCTCCCATCTACAAGTATTTCCCCTTTCTTAATTATCTTCTTTGCTTCCCTGTAGGTTTCACAGTGTTTTAGTATGTCTCTTATAATTATTAGTAGTGGTATAGAGTCTTCTATTGGATGTGGTCCTGGTAATGGTCTAACCGTAAATGTGTATGCTTTCTTTGGTATTGGCCAGAATGCTGGTGATGCAAATCTCTTTAAATGTTTTGGAGGACCTTTCCTACCCACTTCCAGTCACCTTCCTTTCTAATGCCTTCCTTCTTAATTCATCTGATAAGTCAAGTTTAGTTATCATAACTTTTGATGGATGTATGGGGGCATATATGGTTGTTCCATCAGCCTTTTTACGTGTTGCCCCCTCAACATATATCCTCATATCCTTTAAATCTACTTTCACAACTTTCCCTTCTATTCCAGCAAAATCTCCCCTCATTATTAGTACGGTATCCCCCTTTCTTACGGGGAATGACCTCCTATTATACTTCTTCCTTAATTCTGGTGATAGGGGGGCTGCCATTAGATCGTGTCTTTTATGTAATGGAGCTTCAAATATTGCTTTCCTCTGTTTTGAAGGTTTTTTGGATTTTGTTTTCCAATACATTTTCTTACACCTCTCAAATTATTATACTTGCTAAGGCTGCGACTTTAGGCCACCTTTCTGCAGCTTCCTTAGCCACTGGTCCTCTTATATCTGTCCCTTTAGGTTCACCTTCTGGGGTTACTATTACCACTGCATTGTCTTCGAATTGTATCCAGCTTCCATCAAGCCTCCTGTATGGCTTTTTCTGTCTAATTACCACAGCTCTAAGTATTTGTCTTCTCATTTCTGGAGTTCCCTCTTTTACGGATACTATAACCATATCTCCAACCGATGCTGATATTAGCTTCCTCAATCTACCCTTTAACCCTATCACTCCAATTATCTGAACTATTTTTGCTCCGCTATTGTCTGCACATTTTACTCTAGCTCCCACTGGCAATCCTGCACTTACACCATGTCTATATGATACTCCAATAGCTCCTTTAGCTCCTCTCTTAGCCACCCTTCTTCCCCTCCATTTTCTCTATTACCACGAAAGATATTGTTTTGCTTATGGGTCTGCATTCAGCTATTTTCACAAGATCCCCCTCTTTAACTTCTATGCATGGAGGTTTGTATGCATGTATTTTAGATCTTCTCTTCTCATACCTCTTATATTTTGGAACGTAGTATAGGTAGTCTCGCTGTACAACTACTGCTTTATTCATTTTACTACTTACAACTGTTCCTTCAATTATTCTTCCTCTGACACTCAGTTTCCCATGGTATGGACATAATGGATCGTTACATGTTGTTGTGGGAGGTTTAACTCCTGGTATTCCTATATTTCTTGCGGGGATGCTCATCTACCACCATCTCCTCCTCACAGTTATCTTCTTTAATCTGTCTTCAGGTCTTGCTATTATTACGTTTCCATCAACTTCCACTAATTCCCCTATCTCTGTTTCGAATATGAATTTTGTATTAATCTTTGGTATGACTTTAACTTTACCATCTCTTTCATCTTTTATTTTAATTGTCTTCATAGTTTCATCAACAACTGTCCCACTAATCCCTATGCAACTCTTGTTGCTACAATCGCTCACTTTAACCTTTAAGCCTATGAGCTCGTGGGCTATTATATTTTTCGCAGTTATCTTCACTTCTCCCCCCTCCTTTTCTCTTCATTCTCTACTGTTAGTATTCTGGCTATTGCTTTTCTCAGTTCCTTTATCTTTTTGGGGTTGTCTAGTGGAGCTCCTGAAGCTGCTAGAGCCATGGTTTTAGCGAGCTCTGCTTTAAGCTCTGAAAGTTTCTCTCTCCTCTGTTCAGGTGTCATCTTTCTTATTTCATTCATCCTCAGTATTGCCATCTTCCTCCCCCTCCTCCTTTAGTTCAGCTCTCTCCTTTATTGTTATTTCATCTGGAGTCTTTACTGGTGGCATTATCCTTACTTTTATACCATATTTTCCTGGCTTCAACAAGACTTCTGCTTTTGCTTCATCTACAAGTATTTCCTTCTTCTCCCCTGCTTTTAATAGTTCTCCAGCTTTTACCTTTTCGTAATTTGCTCTTTCTGATCTCAATTTTCCGCTTATTATTATTTCAGCTCCTCTGGCTCCAGCATCCATTATCTGTCTTAGGGCGACGAAGGCTGCCCTCCTAAAGTTTATCCCCTTCTCCATTGCTCTAGCTATCCTCAGCGCCATAACCTTTGCATTTAGCTCTGGATTTTGTACTTGTGCTATTGCTATTTGGGGTCTTTCAACTCCAAATCTCTTTTCAAGTATTTCAGCAAGCTTTTTAATGGTCATTCCACCTCTACCTATTATGATTCCAGGTCTCTCGGCGTATATCGTTATCCTTGTTCCTAATGGAGTCTTATACATTTCCATTCCAGCATACCCTGCTCTCTCAAATTCCTTCATCAGATACTCATCGATTTGCATTTCCTTGTATCCTTCATGAACGAAGTATTTCTTTATGCTCATGTTTCTTCCTCCGCAACTGCGACTTCTATGTGTACGAGTTGCCTATTGTATGGTGATGCTCTTCCAAATGCTCTTTCGATATACTTCTTTATTGTAGGTCCCTTCATGGCTGCAATGTGGATTATTTTTAATTTATCTGGGTCTAAACCCTTGTATTCAGCGTTGGCTTTAACTTGATTTAATAAGGATATTATCTCTCTTGATGCTTTAACAGGGTATCTTAATGTAGCCCTCCCCTCAACCCCCCTATGATGTGCGATTTTACCAGTAAACCTTGTGAATGGTATTGGTTTCTCCTTCCTACATACTTTTTCCAAGTAATCTATTGCTTCATTGAGCTTCATTCCCCTAATGAATTTACATATTTCATAAGCTGCCTTATATGAAATATTCATATCTCTACCACAAGCTTTTGCCGTTGTCTCGGGGTCTAACCCCCTTATTGAATAACCCCAACTGGGCATAATCCTAATCTCCTACACATATCAGATGTTTAGACTAAGCATTTTTCCATTAAATACTATAAAAATTTTGCTTTTCTTTTTGTGTAGTGTGTTAAAGTAAAGTTTATTAGATATTTAAACGTTAACTGTATGAGGTTATTGGTGTACTGCTATGCCAAGGGAATTCACTTACAGGGGGTATACAGTTCAGCAATTACTTGATATGCCTATGGATAAATTTGTCACTTTACTCCCCTCTAGGCAGAGGAGGAGTTTGAAGAGGGGGTTAACTCCACAGCAACGTATATTATTGGAGAAGATTAGAGAAGCCAAGAAACTTATGAGCGAAGGTAAGAATGTGAAAATAAGAACTCATTGTAGGGATATGATCATACTACCCGAAATGGTTGGTTTAACAATATATGTACATAATGGCAAAGACTTTGTTCCAGTTGAGATAACTGCCGAAATGATCGGGCATTACTTAGGTGAATTCGCAATAACAAATAAGAAGGTTGTTCATGGAGCTCCAGGTTTAAGAGCTACTAGGTCAAGCATGTATGTACCATTAAAGTAAACTTATCCTCATCAAACATACTTATAGAAAGATTTAAACAGCCGTTGCTTTACATTTTTAATAATACATTTCAGGGTGAAGAATCTTGGATAACTTGATGAAGCTCACATGGCTACTTCACATTTCAACACTAATATTCTTTACCGGTGGGATGATAGTTTCCCCAATAATCTCTCCATTTGCTCTCTCCTTAGGGGCTGATGCGATTATAATTGGCTTACTGTCTTCAGTAACTTCCATAGTAACTATAATTATTAGACCATTTGCAGGTTTAATAGTTGATCGTGGTAAAAGATTCGAAACCCTTATGCTTGGAACTACACTCAGCTGTATTGCAACAATAATTTATTTCTTTTCCAATAATCTATGGTTTTTTGCTTTGGGTAGGATTTTGAGTGGTTTGGCTTCAGCCTTCTTTATGCCTGCATCCATATCCACAGCCATGGATCTCTCGCCAGTAGATAGAATTGGAGAAACTCTTGGTTGGAGAAGTACAATGTTTGGTGTAAGTCAATTATTGGGACCTGGTATCGGTGGATACTTGGCTGACTACATTGGTTACAGGAATACCTTCATAGTAAACCTACTCTTCATTCTTACCGCCTTCATCATAATATATATCACTAGCAGAATGGCCCCAAAAGATATCCTCAAGCATAGTAGTAGCTCAAATGGACTTAAAGATATTAAAAAACTTTTAAAACTGAATTTCATCGGTGCAATGCTGGCTGTAATATTCCATTCTATGGCTATGAGTGGGGTGTGGACATTCCTACCAGCATATTATGTTAGCATTGGTTTAGGTACAGCGACCTATGGATTCTTTTCAAGCATTAACGGTGGAGCAAGCATATTGACAAGGGCAACTAGTGGGAGGATTGCTGATAAACATGGCCCCATCCCAGTGGCCTCGGTTGGCGCCCTAATAATAACCTTAGGCTACATTATTCTCAGTATATTTCCAAATCCACCTTTCGCTTATGTAGTGGCAATTTTAGTTGGTATTGGAACTGGTCTATGGGTTCCAGCAATACAATTACTTGCTTTAGGTAATTTGCCTCCCGAAATTAGAGGGTTTGGGTCTGGAATATACTCCATAGCCTTCGACATTGGCTTTATGATTGGACCTATAATATTCGGATTTATTATAAAATCTTCAGGTAGCTACCTATCAATACTATGGCTTCTACCAATATTGACTTTTTCAGCATTATTGACTGTGCAAATCGTAGGATTAATTATGCATAGAAGATGTGGGAAACCTTTAATCGCGAATATATGAATAAAAATGGAGTTATTTTATTGCTTTATGGTATTCACTTCAAGTCTTCAAGTATTGTTGTGAATGTATCATGATGGTCTTCTTCATCCACTAATATCTCTTTAAATATTTGTGCTGTTGCCTCGTCGCCTTCATCTAAAGCCTTCTTTATTATCTTCTTATAAAGCATTATTGCTGTTTCTTCATCTTTAACGTCTCTTTCAATCATCTCCTTTAAATTCTCTCCCACAAATATCTCCTTAGGTTTTGTTGTTGGCTTACCCCCTAGATAGAATAGTCTTTCCGCTATCTTTTCTGCATGCTTCATTTCTTGAATTGCAATACTCTTCAAGGTATCCTTTACAGCCAACCCCTTAACTCCACTCCATTGTACATGTTGCCACATATATTGTATGGATACTTGCATTTCAGAAGCTATTGCTTCATTTAATAATTCAAGTAATTCCTCTGAAACCATTTTACATCACTGAATAACACCTATATTAAAACATTTATATATCGTTTTCCACGTTTCCTTCATTCATATCTTAATGCATCTACTGGATTCATTTTTGCAGCTTTCCATGCTGGATATGCTGA